>JAIWOL010000161.1 GCA_020216925.1 Thiobacillus sp.
CCAGGCCTGGCAAGGCGAAGGGCAAGCGAAAATCGCCTGTTTCATGAGCATGTGGCCGAAGGCGTGCAGGCGAATTTCAACAGCCTGTTAAGTGCAGGCCGATAACTCGGCCTGTTCGGCGGGTTGCCGGTAGTTTGCCTCAGTTGCGGCAGGCGGGATTCAGCCAATCGGGTCGAGCAACCGGACGGGGTTGAACCACGCCACCCATTCCAGCGTCGCCAGCTCCCCTGCTAGCCGCGTCTTCCACGGGCCGTGCCAGTGGATCAGCTCCGCCTTGCACAGCCCGTTGATCGTCTCGGCCAGCGCGTTGTCGTTGCTGTCGCTCTTGCTCCCCTAGCGGTGCCAGCCTTTTCAGGCTGGGCGGTTTGTTTTCTGTATCCCTGCGTCCGCAGACTGTCACGTTCCAGCGTTCGTGCCGGGTGCTCGAAGCACGGGATACCCATTACCATTGACAATATCAATCAATATTGGATCAACAATCAATTGTACGCATGAGCATCGGGCGACTACGCTTCGTTTCGAGCCTATAACCAAGGTTCGACAATTTCAGGCACAAGCCAATCAGGTTTTCGACTTACCGCGCTCACGCGCACTACCGACAAGGAGACTGTCATGCCTAACGAAGTGAAATGTCCGTTCGCCCACGAAGCCCGCACCCAGGCGGCGCACCAGGGTCCGACCAGCGCTGACTGGTGGCCCAATCAGCTGAATCTGAAAATCCTGCACCAGTTCTCACCCGAAACCGACCCGATGGATGAGGATTTTGACTACGCCAAGGCCTTCCAGTCGCTCGATCTCGCAGCGGTGAAACAAGACCTTACCGCGCTGATGACCGATTCCAAGGACTGGTGGCCGGCCGACTACGGCCATTACGGCCCGTTTTTCATCCGCATGGCCTGGCACGCTGCCGGCACTTACCGCATTGCCGATGGACGCGGCGGCGCCGGCCTCGGACAGCAGCGCTTCGCGCCCACCAACAGCTGGCCGGACAACGTCAACCTCGACAAGGCTCGCCGCCTGTTGTGGCCGGTGAAGCAGAAATACGGCAGCAAGATTTCCTGGGCCGACCTCATCATTCTGGCGGGCAACGTGGCGCTGGAATCGATGGGCTTCAAGACCTATGGTTTCGCCGGCGGCCGCCGGGACGTGTACGAACCCGACGAGTCGGTGTACTGGGGTTCCGAAGGCAAATGGCTGGAAGACAAGCGTTATTCCGGCGACCGCGAGCTGGAGGGCCCGCTTGCCGCTGTGCAGATGGGTCTCATCTATGTGAATCCGGAAGGCCCCAACGGCAATCCAGACCCTCTCGGTTCGGGGCGCGACGTGCGCGAAACCTTCCGCCGCATGGCGATGAACGACTACGAAACCGTGGCGCTCACGGCCGGTGGCCACACTTTCGGCAAATGCCACGGCGCGGGCGATGCCGCGCTGGTGGGCCGCGAGCCGGAGGCCGCTCCGCTCGAGCAGCAGGGGCTGGGCTGGAAATCCGCCTATAAAAGCGGCAAGGGCGGCGACCAGATCGGCAGCGGCCTCGAAGGTTCGTGGACGCCCACGCCCATCAAGTGGGACATGAGTTATCTCGATGTGCTGTTCAATAACGACTGGATACTCAGCAAGAGCCCGGCCGGCGCCAACCAGTGGACGCCGAAGGAAGCCAACGACAGCAATATGGCCCCGGCCGCGCACGACCCCTCGAAGAAAGCGCGGATCATCATGACGGCCGCCGACATGGCGATGCGCATGGACCCGGCCTACGAGAAGATCGCGCGCCAGTTCAAGGACAACCCCGACGAGTTTGCCGACGCCTTTGCCCGCGCCTGGTTCAAGCTCACCCACCGCGACATGGGTCCGAAGGCGCGCTATCTCGGTCCCGAGGTGCCGAAGGAAGACCTGATCTGGCAAGACCCGATCCCGGTCGTCAATCACCCGCTGGTCGACGACAAGGATGTGGCGGCGCTCAAGGCCAGGGTGCTGGCCAGTGGCTTGTCGGTATCCGAGCTGGTGTCGACGGCGTGGGCCTCGGCCTCGACTTTCCGGGGTTCGGACAAGCGCGGCGGGGCCAATGGCGCGCGCATCCGCCTTGCTCCGATGAAGGACTGGGAAGCCAGCCAGCCCGCGCAACTGGCCAAGGTGCTAGCCGCACTCGAAGCCATCCAGAAGGCGTTCAACGCACAGGCCCCGGACGGCAAGAAAGTGTCGATCGCCGACCTGGTCGTACTGGCAGGCTGCGCCGGCGTGGAGCAGGCGGCAAGAAATGCTGGCGTGAACGTGAACGTGCCCTTCACCCCGGGCCGCATGGACGCTTCGGCCGAGCAGACGGACATCGAATCGTTCGCCGTGCTCGAACCGGTGGCGGACGGATTCCGCAACTACGTCAAGGGTACGCCGTATGCTCCGGTCGAGGCTTTGCTGATCGACAAGGCACAGCTTCTGACCCTGACCGCGCCGGAAATGACGGTACTGGTCGGCGGCATGCGCATGCTCGGCGCCAACGTCGGCGGCATCAAGCACGGCGTTTTCACCGACCGCATGGGCACGCTCAGCAACGACTTCTTCGTGAATCTGCTCGACATGGACAACGAATGGGTTCCCGTGGCGGATGACAAGCAGGTGTTCGATGTGCGCGACCGCAAGTCGGGAACCACGAAATGGACAGCCACCCGCGTCGATCTGGTGTTCGGTTCCAATTCTCAGTTGCGGGCCATCGCCGAAGTCTATGGCGGGGCCGACGCACAGGAAAAGTTCGTCCGTGACTTCGTCGCCGCATGGAACAAGGTGATGAACCTCGATCGCTTCGATCTCGCCTGAAGTCGCGGCGGCCGGCATGCATTGCGGCCGCCGGTTCGTCGTGCAGCACAGGCCAGAGGCTTGCCCTGGCCTTTTTTATTTTTGGCGCACGCCGCGGGCCGTGCTGAATTTGTTGCCGGAATTGCGCTCGAAGCCTCGGCCCCTGCCTCACGAAACCCTTGTACTGACAAGGCCTTGTCTGTCGGGTGCATTGCCGCACAGCCTTCACGGGATTAAAATGCCGCACTTTTCGCTTGAATTTTGCTTGTAGGTTTGAAACACGGGCGGCTTGCCGGTTTGGCAGGCCGCTGCCATCTGGGCATACGGAAAACAATGGATAGACAAAGCTGGCTCGACGGGACGCTGTATTCGCCCGATTTTGAACAGGATAGCTGCGGCTTCGGCCTGATCGCGCAAATCGACGATGTGCCCAGCCATGCGCTGGTGCAGAACGCCATCGGCTCGCTGGCCTGCATGACGCACCGCGGCGCGATTGCCGCCGACGGCTTGTCCGGGGACGGTTGCGGCCTGCTGTTCAAGAAACCCGACGTCTTCCTGCGCGCGGCGGCAGCCGACGCCGGTTTTGCGCTGGGCGCGCAGTACGCCGCCGGCCTGGTGTTTCTGTCGCGAGAAGCCGCGCCGCAGGCACACGCCCGCGCCACACTGAAGGCCGAACTCGAAGGCCAGGGGCTCGTCGTTGCCGGTTTCCGTCTGGTGCCCACCGACGCGAAAGTGTGCGGCGCGTCCGCGCTGGAGTCGCTGCCGCATATTGAACAGGTGTTCGTGAACGCGCCCGCGGGCATGTCGGACGACGAATTCGAGCGCAAACTCTACATTGCGCGCCGTCGCGCCGAAAAAGCGTTGGACGCAAACGACCCGGTGTTCTACGTCCCCACCCTGTCGTGCCGCGTCATCAGCTACAAAGGCCTGGTGATGCCGGAAAACCTGCCGGTGTTCTATCCCGATCTCAACGACGTGCGCTTCGCCTCCAGCCTGGCCGTATTCCACCAGCGCTTCTCGACCAATACCTGGCCGCAGTGGCGGCTGGCGCAGCCGTTCCGTTATCTGGCGCACAACGGCGAGATCAACACGGTGCAGGGCAACCGCAACTGGAGCCGTGCGCGCGAGCAGAAGTTCGCCACGCCCCTGATCCCGAACATGGACGACATTCGTCCCATCGTCGGCGCCAGGGGCTCGGATTCCATGAGCCTCGACAACATGGTCGAAGGCCTGGTGATGGGCGGCGCGGGGCTGTTCCGCGCGCTGCGCCTGGTCATCCCGCCGGCGTGGCAGAACGTCGAATCCATGGACCCCGACATCCGCGCCTTCTACGAATACAACTCGATGCACATGGAACCGTGGGACGGCCCCGCCGGCGTGGTGCTCACCGACGGCCGCTACGCCGTCTGCACGCTCGACCGCAACGGCCTGCGCCCGGCGCGCTGGGTGCTGACCCGCGACCGCATCCTCACCATCGCGTCCGAAGTCGGCGTGTGGCAGATCGACCCGGCCAACGTCGAGAAAAAGGGCCGCGTGAAGCCTGGCCAGATGGTCGCGGTCGACCTGCAAACCGGCCGCCTGCTGATGCCGGAAGACATCGACAGCGAACTGAAAGCCCGCCAGCCCTACCGCGAATGGCTGAAGAACAATGCGGTGAAACTCGACCTTCCGGTCAGCCAGGACGCCGACATGGCGGTGATGGACGCCGCCAGCCTGCTCACCCACCAGAAGCTCTTCAACGTCAGTTTCGAGGAGCGCGACCAGATCATCCGCGTGCTCGCCGAGGACGGCCAGGAAGCCATCGGATCGATGGGCGACGACACGCCGATGGCGGTGCTATCGCAAAAGGTGCGCTCGCCGTTCGACTACCTGCGCCAGCAGTTCGCCCAGGTCACCAACCCGCCGATCGACCCGATCCGCGAGGCGATCGTGATGTCGCTCAACACGGCCTTCGGTCCCGAGCGCAACCTGTTCGAGGAAACTCCGGCGCACGCGCATCGCGTCGAGGTGCACACGCCGCTCCTGTCGAAGCAAGCCTTCGACCATCTGCTCAACCTGAACGACCCGGCCTTCGCCCCGACCACGCTCGACCTGCACTACGACCCGTCGGCGATGTCGCTGGAAACTGCCATCCGGTCGCTCACCGCGCGCGCGGTCGAGGCCGTCAGGGCCGGCAAGGTGCTGCTCGTGCTGTCCGACCGCAACATCGGCCGCGACCGTCTGCCGATCCACGCGCTTTTCGCCACCGGCGCGGTGCACCATGCCCTCATCCACGCCGGCCTGCGCTGCGATGCCAACATCATCGTGGAAACCGGCACCGTGCGCGACCCCCATCACTACGCCTGCCTCATCGGCTACGGCGCCACCGCCGTGTATCCATACCTCGCCTACCAGATCATCGCGGAGTTCGTGAAAACCGGCGAGATCAAGCCCGGGCTCGACAAGGCGCTCGCCAACTACCGCAAGGGCATGGACAAGGGTATCTACAAGGTGCTGTCCAAGATGGGTATTTCGCTCGTCGCGAGCTATCGCGGCGCGCAACTGTTCGAGGCCGTTGGCATCCACGAAGACGTGGTGGAACTTTGTCTGCAAGGCACCAAGTCGCGCCTGTCGGGCGCAGACTTCAGCGACTTCGAATCCGACCAGAAGCTGCTCGCCAAGGCGGCTTTCAATCCGCTCAAGCCGCTGTCGGCAGGCGGCCTCCTCAAATTCATGTTCGGCGAGGAATTCCACGCCTACAACCCGGACGTGGTGCAACAGCTGCAAAAAGCCGTGAAATCGGGCGACTACTCGGAATACAGAAAATACTCCGAAATCGTCAACACCCGCCCGGTGGCCATGATCCGCGACCTTCTCAAGCTCAAGGATGCAAGGCCGATCCCGCTCGATGAAGTCGAGCCGCTCGAATCCATTCTCAAACGTTTCGACTCGGCCGGCATGAGTCTCGGCGCGCTCTCGCCCGAAGCCCACGAAGCGCTCGCCGAAGGCATGAACCGCATCGGCGGCCGCTCGAATTCGGGCGAAGGCGGCGAAGACCCGAAGCGCTACGGCACGATCAAGACCTCCAAGATCAAGCAGATCGCGTCCGGACGCTTCGGCGTCACCGCCACGTATCTGGTCAACGCCGAGGTGCTGCAGATCAAGATCGCTCAGGGCGCCAAGCCCGGCGAAGGCGGGCAGTTGCCGGGCGACAAGGTGTCGCCGATGATCGCAAGCTTGCGCCACTGCAAGCCCGGCACGCCCCTGATTTCGCCGCCGCCGCACCACGACATCTACTCCATCGAGGATCTGGCGCAGCTGATTTATGACCTGAAGCAGGTGAATCCTGCCGCGCAGGTTTCGGTCAAGCTCGTTGCGGGCCCAGGCGTGGGAACCATCGCAGCCGGCGTCGCCAAGGCTTACGCCGACCTCATCACCATTTCCGGTTACGACGGCGGCACCGGCGCATCGCCGCTCACCTCGGTGAAATACGCCGGCACGCCGTGGGAGCTGGGCTTGTCCGAAGCACAGCAGGTGCTGCGCGCAAACGGCCTGCGCGGACGCGTGCGCGTGCAGACCGACGGCGGCCTGAAAACGGGGCTCGACGTCGTCAAGGCGGCCATTCTCGGCGCCGAGTCGTTCGGTTTCGGCACCGGGCCGATGGTCGCGCTCGGCTGCAAATACCTGCGCATCTGTCACCTGAACAACTGCGCCACCGGCGTGGCGACGCAGAACGACAAGCTGCGTAAAGACCATTTCATCGGCCTGCCCGAAATGGTCGTCAACTACTTCAAGTTCGTGGCCCAAGAAACGCGCGAGCTGATGGCCGCGCTGGGCGTGCGCCAGCTCACCGACCTCATCGGCCGCACCGACCTGCTCGAAATCGCCGCGGGCGATACCGTGCGCCAGGGCCGGCTCAAGCTCGACGCGCTGCTCTCGCAGGGCGACATCCCCGCCGACGCGCCGCGCTTTGCACAGCAGGAGCGCAACCCGTCGTTCGACCGTGGCGAACTGGCCGAGCAGATGGTGGCCGACACGCTCGCCGCCATCCAGTCCGGCACAAAAACCGAACGTGCCTACACGGTGAAGAACATCAACCGCTCGATCGGCGCGCGTCTGTCGGGCGAGATCGCCCGGGCGCACGGCAGCCGGGGACTGCCCGACGACACCATCCGCATTCATCTCACCGGCAGCGCCGGCCAGAGCCTGGGCGTGTGGAACCACAAGGGCCTGACAATCACGCTGGAGGGCGACGCCAACGACTACGTGGGCAAGGGCATGGGCGGCGGTCGCCTGGTCATCTACCCGCCGCGCGTAGCCAGCTTCGAGGCGCACCGCAACACGCTGATCGGCAACACCTGCCTGTACGGCGCAACCGGCGGCGAACTCTACGCGGCCGGCATGGGCGGCGAACGTTTCGGCGTGCGCAACTCCGGCGCGCTGGCGGTGGTGGAAGGCGTGGGCGACCACGGCTGCGAATACATGACCGGCGGTACTGTCATCGTGCTGGGCGACACCGGGCTGAATTTCGGCGCCGGCATGTCGGGCGGCATGGCTTTCGTGGTCGACGACGCGGGCGATTTCGTCTCCAGGCTCAACAAGGAAATGGTCGAGGTCACCCGCATCACCAGTGACGAGACCGAACCCTACCGTCTCTTCCTCAGGGCGCAGATCGAGCGCCACGGGGCATTGACCGGCAGTGCGCGCGCCAAGGCATTGCTCGCCGACTACGACGCGACGCTCGCCAAGGTGTGGCTGGTCAAGCCGAAGCGGATTTCGATTGAAGACCTGGTCGAGGACATCCCCGGCCAGACCAAAGAAGCATTGGAAGCATAACGATGGGTGACGTATTCCAGTTTTTGAAGCAGCCCCGGCGCGACGGTGCCAAAACCGAAGCAGACGTGCGCCGCCACGAATTCCGCGAAATCTACGCGCTGATGGACACGTCGCACGCGCAGGAGCAGGCCGACCGCTGCCTCGGCTGCGGCAATCCGTATTGCGAGTGGAAATGCCCGGTGCACAACTACATCCCCAACTGGCTGAAGCTGGTGGCCGAAGGCCGCCTGTTCGAGGCGGCCGAACTGTCGCACCAGACCAACTCGCTGCCCGAGGTGTGCGGCCGCGTCTGCCCGCAGGACCGGCTGTGCGAGGGCGCCTGCACCCTCAACACCGACGGCTTCGGAGAAGCGGTCGGCGGCGGTCCCAACACCGGCGGCTTCGGCGCGGTGACCATCGGCCAGATCGAGAAATACATTTCCGAGGAAGCCTTCAAGGCCGGCTGGCGGCCTGACATGTCGAACGTCGTCGCCACCGGCAGGAAGGTCGCCATCATCGGCGCCGGGCCTGCCGGCCTTGGCTGCGCCGACGTATTGGCGCGCAACGGCGTAAAGCCCGTGGTG
Organism: Thiobacillus sp.; assembly: GCA_020216925.1. Lineage (GTDB taxonomy): Bacteria > Pseudomonadota > Gammaproteobacteria > Burkholderiales > Thiobacillaceae > Thiobacillus. The sequence goes on from JAIWOL010000161.1 coordinate 8,166, forward strand.
TTCGACCGCTACGACGAAATCGGCGGCCTGCTCACCTTTGGCATCCCCGAATTCAAGATGGAAAAATGGGTGATGACCCGCCGCCGCGACGTGCTCGAAGGCATGGGCGTCGAGTTCCGCCTCAACACCGAGATCGGCCGCGACGTCTCGATGCAGTCCCTGCTCGACGGTTTTGATGCCGTGTTCATGGGCATGGGCACCTACACCTACATGAAAGGCGGCTTCCCCGGCGAGGATCTCCCCGGCGTGCTCGAAGCGCTGCCTTTCCTGATCTCGAACGTGCGCAAGTGCCTCGATCTCGCCAAGCCCGGCGAGCCCTACCACGACATGAAAGGCAAGCGCGTGGTCGTGCTGGGCGGCGGCGACACCGCGATGGACTGTAACCGCACCAGCATCCGCCAGGGCGCGGCCTCCGTCACCTGCGCCTACCGCCGCGACGAAAAGAACATGCCCGGTTCCAAGCGCGAAGTGGCCAACGCCAAGGAAGAAGGCGTGCAATTCCTGTGGAACCGCCAGCCGGTGGAAATCGTCGGCAACGGCCGCGTCGAAGGCGTGAAACTCGTCACCACCGAACTTGGCGCACCGGATGCGCGCGGCCGCCGCACGCCAGTCGTCGTGCCCGGCTCCGAGGAAATCGTGCCTGCCGACCACGTCATCGTCGCCTTCGGTTTCCGCCCCAATCCGCAACCGTGGTTCGAAACGCACAATATCGCCATCGATCAGGGCGGGCGCGTCATCGCCAAGGGCGGCGCGCACGCATTCCAGACCGCCAACCCGAAGGTGTTTGCGGGCGGCGACATGGTGCGCGGCTCCGACCTGGTGGTGACGGCGGTGTGGGAAGGCCGTGAAGCGGCCAAGGGCATCCTGGGCTTTCTCGGTCTGGTCTGAGCGCGGTCGCTGCGGCGGCACCCCAACCGTCGCCCGGTCCCCGCAGATCGCGCCTCCCGTTCCAGGCATGTCGCAGCGCTGAACCGCGCCGCCGGGCGCGCGTCCCGCCGAACAGTCGGATGCGGCCATCCGCATGCAACACTGCGTTACATCCCGTTACGCGTCTCACACATACCGCTTACATGACGCGCCTAGAGTGGAATCGTCGGCTGCACGCACAGCGACACCCCACCCACAAACAGGAGCGACACCATGAAAAGCACGATCACCAAACAAGTCCTTTCCATCCTGGGCCTCGGCCTCATGGGCCTGGCTGGCGGCGCGGCGCAGGCCGCCTGGAATCACGACCGCGACTATCGCCATGAGCCGGCCCACATGCAAAACCAGCAATTCAGCCAGGCGGTCAACGCACGTCTGGAAAGACAGATGCAGCGCATCCAGGCGGGCTTTCGCAACGGCGCGCTCACCCACCGCGAGTATCGCAACCTGATGCGCGAGCAGGCTGATATCCGTGAGATGGAACGGCATTTCCGGTCCGACGATGGCCGAATCGACTGGCGCGAATTCAAACGTCTGGAACGCGCGCTGGATATCGCCAGCATGAACATCCGAAGCGAAAAGCACGATCGTCAGGCACGCAATACGTACTCGCCCCATTTTTGGTAAACCGAATCAGGATTAACCCAAAAACCGCCGCCGAACGCCCCCGCAACCGGCGAGGCGGGTGTCTGGCAAGAAGCGCCGCCCAGGGCCCGCCCGGCAAAGGGGCGCGAAACCCAGCCCGGCATTCTGCCATCTCGTCCGCGCGAGTTTCGCCAGGAACGCCCAGCTGCCTTTTTGGGTTTAAGACTACAGTTCAGAACATGCAGTGCCGATACCGGTTCTGCCTTCGACACAATCCGGGAGACCGCCTTGAATAACGCACCCGCTATCCTGCTTGCCGCCTT
>JAIWOL010000032.1 GCA_020216925.1 Thiobacillus sp.
GCTCGCCGCGACGCCCGCCTTCGCCACCCCCCCTGATCATGCGCCGGCGCACGGCTACCACAAGCAACACGACCGCGACGACGGCCCTCACAAGCACAAGAAACACAAGCACGACAAACACCACAAGGGCAAAAGCGGCATCGTGTACGTCCGCGACTACGGTATTTCGTCCGGCCGCTGCAACCGCGACGAAATCGGCGCGGTCATCGGCGGCGTTACCGGCGTGATCGTCGGCAGCCAGGTCGCCGACCGCGATAGTCGCGTCGTCGGCATGGTGGTCGGCGGCGTGCTGGGTGCAGTGCTGGGCCATGCCATCGGCGACCGCATGGACGAGCGCGACCGGGCCTGCATGGGCCATGCACTCGAACTGGGCAAACCCGGTGTACCGGTCGTCTGGGGACACGGCGGCCACCAATACCGCTTCATCCCGCGCGGCGACGCCCACAACGGCTGCCGCTATGCCACCCTGATCGTCGACGGCAAGAAACCGCGCGAGGTGCTGGCCTGCCCAGCCGGGCGGGGCGACTGGACGTTCGAGCGCGTCTAGCCTTGCGCGGGCGGCCCGGGCGGGCCTGCTAGAATGCGGGCTTTGCGCGTCGAGCCGCCCCATGTCCGCCCTCAAGAACGATACCTTCCTGCGCGCGCTGCTGCGCGAGCCGACGGATTACACACCGCTCTGGCTGATGCGCCAGGCCGGCCGCTACCTGCCGGAATACAACGCCACCCGCGCCCGCGCCGGCGACTTCCTCACCCTGTGCAAGACGCCCGATCTCGCCACCGAGGTCACGCTGCAACCGCTGGCGCGCTATCCGCTGGATGCCGCGATCCTGTTTTCCGACATTCTCACCGTGCCGGACGCGATGGGTCTGGGACTGTACTTCACCGCTGGCGAAGGCCCGCGGTTTGAACGTCCGCTGCGCGAGGAATGGGCCATCCGCGATCTCTCCGCGCCCGACCCCAGCGACAGGCTGCGCTACGTAATGGATGCGGTCGCCAGCATCCGCCGCGCGCTCGACGGCGCGGTACCCCTCATCGGTTTCTCCGGCAGCCCATACACCCTCGCCTGCTACATGGTCGAAGGCGGCAGCTCGGACGACTACCGCCACATCAAGACCATGCTCTACAGCCGGCCCGACCTGCTGCACCGCATCCTCGACGTCACCACGACCGCCGTGACCCATTACCTCAATGCCCAGATCGAAGCCGGGGCCCAGGCCGTGATGATTTTCGATTCCTGGGGCGGCAGCCTCGCCCCGGCGGCGTACCAGGAATTTTCGCTCGCCTACATGCAACGCATCGTTGCCGGCCTCACCAAGGTGCGCGACGGCCGCCGTGTGCCCTGCATCGTCTTCACCAAGGGCGGCGGGAACTGGCTGGAAACCCAGGCCGCCATCGGCGCGGACGCACTGGGTCTGGACTGGCACACCGACATCGGCGAGGCGCGACGGCGCGTGGGCGGGCAGGTGGCCCTGCAAGGCAACCTCGATCCCTTCACCCTGCTCGGCAGCGCCGACGCCATCCGCACCGAAGCCACCCGCATCCTCGATGCCTACGGCAACCACCCCGGTCATGTATTCAATCTGGGACACGGCATTTCGCAGTTCACCGCGCCGGACAAGGTGAACGTGCTGGTGGAAACCGTCCACAACCATAGCCGGGCTCTGCGCGCATCAAGCAAGAACTGATCGTCTTTGCCCATAAATCGAAAAAAACGAATGATGCGGATATAAAAATCGACTGGTCACAACAGGCTTCCCGAGCGACCATAGAAGCCCTCATCGGCCGTTCGGAGCCCCTCATGAAAACCTTCCTGATCAGTCTGTTAGCCGTTTTCCTCACCTTCGGCCTGGCCGCCCACGACGCAGAAGCCAAACGCATGGGCGGCGGCAAATCCTTCGGCATGCAACGCAGCGCGCCGGCCAAACAGGACGCAGCGCCCGCGCCGCAGCGTCAGCAACAGTCGGCCGCCCCCGCGCAGGCCGCGCCGCAAAAACGCAGCTGGATGGGCCCCATCGCCGGCCTGGCCGCCGGTCTGGGCCTCGCCGCCCTGTTCTCGCACCTGGGTCTGGGTGAAGAAATGGCCAACTTCCTCATGCTCGCACTGCTGGCGGTGGTCGCCTTCATCGCGATCCGCTGGCTGCTGCGCAGGAACACGCCACAGACACCGGCCATGCAATACGCCGGCCACGCGCCTTCGCAGCGACCCATGCACTTCGACAGCGCGCCGGCCGCAACAGGCCACGCCGACCTGTCTCCAACCGCTCAGGTCCATGCGTCCAGCCTGCCGCCCGGGTTTGACGCCGCCGCGTTCGCGCGCGAGGCCAAGCTCAATTTCATCCGCCTGCAGGCGGCGTTCGACGCCGGCAACCAGAACGACCTGCGCGCGTTCACCACTCCCGAGGTCTTTGCCGAGCTGGCCATGCAGATCGCCGAGCGGGGTGCGGCAAACGAGCCGACAGACGTGCTGGCGGTGGATGCCAGCGTCATCGAGGCGGTCGAGGATGGCGACCGGCTGGTGGCGAGCGTGCGCTTTACCGGCCAGGTACGCGAGGGCGACGCCGCGCCTGCGGCGTTTGACGAAATCTGGCACCTGACCAAACCGGCAAACGGCTCCGGTGGCTGGCTCATCGCCGGTATCCAGCAAAACTAATCTTCAACAATCAAACACTTGCGCGCGATCCGGCGCGCAAGTGCCGATCCGGACGCCTGTAGAAGCATTAACTTATGCACAAATTTGGCGCAAGGGATTTTTTTTCATTACCCAGGCTTGACAGCAAGGCTGTCTTTATAAGTTTTTGATTTTTCTGTAAAAACAAAACTGCCTGCTTTTTGATCAAGTGCGCCGACCCCATGATTTACAGGGGTTTGAGCGACGTCGGCACAAATCGCCCACATAATTATCCACAGCTTGCGTGGAAAAAACGGAATAATTCAGTCCGGTCAAATGCTTGGGATAACATCCCAGAAGTTCTGACAGGAGTCTCCGCTAATTCATGCCCTCCATCGCCCGGGTCGCACTCGATACGCCGCTTTCGCGGCTGTTCGACTATCGCCTGCCCGATTCATCCCGCCCGCTGCCCGCCGGCACCCTGGTCGAAGTGCCCTTCGGTCGCTCGCGTCAGGTTGGCGTGGTGCTCGATTGCGTGGACGACAGCCCGGTCGCTGACGACAAGCTGAAAGCGCTGCTGCGGGTGCTGGACGATCGACCGCCCGTTGCACCCGACATTCTCAAACTGGCGCGTTTCTGCGCCGACTACTACCACCATCCGCTGGGGGCGATTCTCGCTGCGGCGCTGCCCCCCCGGCTGCGGGCCGCGACGCCGTTCCAGGCCGACACGCCCTGGCTTGTTCCGACGGCAGCCGGGCTTCATGCCGAACCCTCCCCCCGCGCGCGCGGGCAGCGCGCCCTGCTCGACGCCCTGAAGAGCGGCCCCCTGGCACGAGAAGCCCTGCGGGCAAACCAGCAGATGCGCCACGCCGCCACAGTGGTTGCCGCCGGCTGGGCAACATGGACGCGCGCGGTGCCCGCGCAGGACGCGCCGCCCGCCACTGCCGGGCCCAGGCTCACCGCTGACCAGGTCGTCGCACTCGACGCCATCCGTCCCGCGTTCGACCGGTTTAGCGTGCATCTCGTCCACGGCGTGACCGGCAGCGGCAAAACCGAGCTATATCTGCACATGATCGCAGAGCGGCTTCTGGCCGGCCGGCAGAGTCTGGTTCTCATCCCCGAAATCGCCCTCACCCCCCAGCTCGAAGGGCATTTCCGCACACGTTTTCCGGGGCGTCGCATCATCGCCCTGCACAGCGGGCTTTCCGAAAAGGAACGGGCGGAAAACTGGCTGGCGGCACCCGACTGCGACGTGCTGCTCGGCACGCGGCTGGCGGTGTTTACGCCGTTGCCGCGGCTGGGCCTGATCGTCGTGGACGAAGAACACGATGGCTCGTACAAGCAGCAGGACGGCCTGCGCTATTCGGCGCGCGACGTCGCCATCGCGCGCGGCAAGCAGGCCGGCGTACCAGTCGTGCTCGGTTCCGCCACGCCGTCGCTGGAGAGCTATTCGCAGGCCCTGGCCGGGCGCTACCAGCTGCACACGCTCGCTGCACGCGCGCATCCCGAGGCGCGCCTGCCCGACATCGAACTCGCCGACCTGCGCCACCTGCCGCAGGACAACGGCCTGACTCGCCTGGCCGTGCACGCGCTCGCCGACACGCTGGCACGGGGCGAACAAAGCCTGGTCTTCCTCAACCGGCGCGGCTACGCGCCCGCGCTCTACTGCCCCAGCTGCGCCTGGGTTGCGCCCTGCCCGCATTGCTCCGCGCGGCTGGTGCTGCACCGCCGGGCACACCGGTTACGCTGCCATCATTGCGGCTTCGGCATGCCGATTCCGCAGACCTGTCCCAGTTGCGGCAATCCCGACCTGAAGCCGCTGGGACATGGCACACAAAAACTGGAAGAAACGCTGGGCGCGCTGCTGCCGCAGGCACGCATCCGCCGTATCGACCGCGACACCATGCTGCCCCGTGCCTGGGCGGCGCTGGGTGAAGCGGTGCACGCGCGTGAAGTCGACATCCTCGTGGGCACCCAGATGCTCGCCAAGGGACACGACTTTCCGGACATGACGTTTGCGCTCATTCTCGACACCGACGGCGCACTCTACAGCCCGGACTTCCGCGCAACCGAACGCCTGTTCGCACAGCTCATGCAGGTGGCCGGGCGCGCCGGGCGCGCCGACAAACCCGGCCGCGTGCTGATCCAGACCGCCTTCCCCGACCACCCGCTGTTCCGCTACCTGCAGCGTCACGACTACGCCGGCTACGCGCGCGAACTGCTGGCCGAGCGCCGTCGGCTGGACCTGCCGCCCTTCACGCGCCAGGTGCTGCTGCGCGCCGAGGCGACGACGATGGACGCCGCGCTCGCTTTTCTCCAGCGCGCTGCGGCGAACGTGCCCGCGACACCGGGGGTGGCCGTGTTCACCCCCACGCCCGCGCCAATGCCGCGCATTGCCAACCTGGAACGCGCACAGCTTCTGGTGCAGTCGCCGTCGCGGCAGGCGCTGCAAACCTTTGTTCGCGACTGGCGCCCGCGTTTGGAAGCGCACAAGCCGCGTGTCGCGCGCTGGTCGCTGGACATCGATCCGCTGGTGTTTTGATGCCACGGGTGCGACGCTTATAATCGTCGGCCCGACTTTACGAAGCGGAGCGCGGCGCGCTTCGCAGCCGCATGTCCAGCACGCATCCCATCAAAGACCAGCTTGCACTTCTCGTCGGCGAGGCACTCGAAGTCGTGGCGCCGGATTCCCCCGTCAGCCTCGAAATCGAACGCCCCAAAAACGCCCTCCACGGCGACTTTTCCAGCAACGCTGCGATGCAGCTGGCGCGCCCGCTAAAACAGAATCCGCGCGCGCTGGCGCAAAAGATTCTGGTCGAACTGCCGGCCTCGCCCTTGATCGCCAAAGCGGAAATCGCTGGTGCCGGTTTCATCAATTTCCACCTCACGCCGGCGGCCTGGCACGGCATCGTGCGGCGCATCCGCGCGGCGGGCGCGGGCTATGGCCGCGGCAACGCGGGCACAGGGCGTCGCGTGCTGGTGGAATTCGTGTCGGCTAATCCGACCGGCCCCCTGCACGTCGGTCACGGTCGTCAGGCTGCGCTGGGCGACGCGCTGTGCAATCTTTTCGCCGCCCAGGGCTGGGACGTTACGCGCGAGTTCTACTACAACGACGCGGGCGTGCAGATCGCCACGCTGGCCAGCAGCGTGCAGGCCCGCGCCAGAGGCCTCAAGCCAGGCGACGCCGCATGGCCCGAGACGGCCTACAACGGCGACTATATCGCCGACATCGCAGCAGACTTCGTGGCGAAAAAGACCGTGCGGGCCGACGACCGCGAGGTAACCGCCAGCGGTCGTATCGACGACCTCGACGCCATCCGCGAATTTGCCGTGGCCTATCTGCGCCACGAGCAGGACCTGGATCTGAAGGCCTTCGCGGTGAAGTTCGACCACTTCTATCTCGAATCCAGTCTCTACACTTCCGGGCGCGTGGACGCCGCGGTGCGGAAACTGATCGCCAACGGCAAGACCTACGAACAGGACGGCGCACTGTGGCTGCGCACCACCGAGTACGGCGACGACAAGGACCGCGTCATGCGCAAGTCCGACGGCAGCTACACCTACTTCGTGCCCGACGTCGCCTACCACATCGCCAAATGGGAGCGCGGTTTCGAGCGCGCCATCAACATCCAGGGCACCGACCACCACGGCACCATCGCCCGGGTACGCGCCGGTCTGCAGGCCGTGGGCCTCGGCATTGCCGAAGGCTATCCCGACTACCTGCTGCACACCATGGTGCGCGTGATGCGCGGCGGCGAGGAAGTGAAAATCTCCAAGCGCGCCGGCAGCTACGTCACCCTGCGCGACCTGATCGACTGGACCAGCAAGGACGCGGTGCGTTTTTTCCTGCTCTCGCGCAAGCCCGACACCGAATACGTTTTCGACGTCGATCTGGCGCTGGCGAAGAACAACGACAACCCGGTGTACTACGTGCAATACGCGCACGCACGCATCTGCCGGGTATTCGAGGAATGGGGCGCAGGCGCCGCGACGCTGGCCGATGCCGAGCTCGCGCCGCTCGTCGCCGTGCATGAACTCGCGCTGATGCAGCGTCTGGCCGAATATCCCGAAACCGTCGCCGCCGCCGCGCAAGAACTGGCGCCGCACCTGCTCGTTCATTACCTTGTCGCGCTGGCGGGCGATTTCCACGCCTGGTACAACGCGGAAAAATTCCTTGTGGACGACACCGCCACGAAACACGCCCGGCTGGCGCTGGCAGACGCCTGCCGGATCACGATTGTTAACGGTCTCGCCTTGCTCGGCGTCGACGCCCCGGAGACAATGTAGCCATGGCCAAACCCGCATCCCGCCCTGCCAGACGCGACGGCAACTCCATCTTTGCCGGCGTGCTGATCGGCCTGGCTGTCGGCGCGGCACTGGCTGTCGGCGTGGCGCTCTGGATAACCGGCAACAACCCTTTCAAGACCGCCCCGTCGCCGGCAAAGCCCGCCGCGCCGGCGCCCGCTGCCGCGCCCGAACCTGCGCCCAGCTTCGATTTCTACAAGGTTCTGCCAGGCGACGAATCGGCTGCGCTGCCTGCGACAACCGGGCCCGCCGCACCGCCTGCGCCGCGGTATTTCCTGCAGGCTGGCGCGTTCCATAACGCAGAAGACGCCGACAACCTCAAAGCCCAGCTTGCCTTGCTGGGCGTGCAAGCCGCGATCCAGACCAGCGACGTGGCCGACAAAGGCGTTTTTCACCGTGTCCGCATCGGCCCCTTCCTCGCCATGGATGAAGTGAACCGCACCCGCAGCCTGCTCACGCAGAACAATATCCCCGCCACCCTGGTCAGAGAAGACCCCACCCCACAGGAGACGCCCTGATGTTCCGCCGTGCCTTGGCCTTTGTGGCCGCCGCCGTTTTTTCGCTGTCGGCATTTGCCGTCGAACCCATCTCCGAAGGCCACGACTACACGCTGGTGCAGCCGCCCCGTGCCGCGGCCCCCGGCAACAAGGTCGAAGTGCTGGAGTTTTTCTGGTATCGCTGTCCGCACTGCTTCCAGCTCGAACCGGGCCTGGCGAAATGGCTGAAGACCCTGCCCAAGGATACGCAGATTCGCCGCGTGCCCGCCGTATTCCGCCCGGACTGGTTGCCCGCATCCAAGCTCTATTACACGCTCGAGCAGATGAAACTCCTGGACCGCCTGCATGAAAAGGTATTCAACGCCTATCACATCGACAACCTCGATCTGGACAACCCGGCCGTGCTTGGCAGCTGGGTCGCCAAGCAGGGGGTGAACCGCAAGCAGTTCGAGGCCCTCTACACCTCCTTCGCGATCCAGTCCAAGGCCACCCAGGGCGCGCAGCTCGCCACGACCTATGCCATTCGCGGCGTACCCGCGTTCATCGTCGACGGCAAATACGCCACTTCGGTGTCGCAGACCGGCAGCGAGACGCGCCTGTTCGAAGTGCTCGACCAGCTCATCGCCAAGGCGCGCGCCGAACGCGCGCACAAAAAAGCCAAGTAAGCCGCACGCCTTGAGCGGCCCCACCAAGGTCTTCATCACCGGCGCGAGCTCGGGCCTGGGCGCGGCGCTTGCACGGCACTACGCCGCACAGGGCGCCCGCCTCGGCCTGCTCGGCCGCAGGGCAGATGCCCTGGAGCGGGTCGCACGCGACCTCGACGCCCACAGCCACCTTGCCGACGTGCGCGACGCACACGCCATGCGCGCCGCGGCCCACGCCTTCATTTCCGACGTCGGCCCGCCCGACATCGTGATCGCCGCCGCCGGCATCAGCGTCGGCACCCTCACCGAAGAAGCGGACGACCTCGACACCTTCCGCGCGGTCATGGACGCCAACGTACTCGGCCTGGTCCACACCTTTTCGCCTTTCATCCCCTCGATGGTCGCGCAGGGCGGCGGCGTGCTGTGCGGCATTTCCAGCGTCGCCGGGGTACGCGGCCTGCCCGGCGGCGGCGCGTATTCGGCGTCCAAAGCTGCTGCTGCGATCTATCTCGAAGCCTTGCGACTCGAACTCAAATCCCGCCGCATTGCAGTGGTCGACGTGGCGCCCGGCTACATCGACACACCGATGACGCGCGTGAACCCCTACGCCATGCCGTTCAAGATGAGCGCCGAGGCAGCCGCACATAAAATTGCCCGCGCCATCCGCGCCCGCCGGGCGCGCACCGTGATCCCCTGGCAGATGGCCTGGGTGGCGCGACTGCTGAAATGGCTGCCGATTCCGGTCTATGATGCAGTATTCGAGAAGGCGCCGCGCAAGCCGCGCGGCCTGCCCACATAACAACACCCGAACTTACCGCGGAGTAGTGCATGCCGGCCCCCTTGAACATCATCCTCATCGACGACCACCCCCTGCTGCGCATGGGTGTGGCCGGATACATCCAGCAGGAACCCGATCTAAAGCTCGTCGCGCAAATGGCCAACGCCGCGGAACTGCGCTCTTGGCTGACCGCCGGCAACCGCGCCGACGCCGCTCTGCTCGACCGTTCGCTGCCCGATGCCGACGGCCTCGACCTCGTCTCCGACCTGCGCGACCTCGGCATCAAGGTCATCATGCTCACCATCGCCGATTCCGACGAAGAAATCTCCGAGGCCATCTCCTCCGGCGTCGACGGCTACGTCGTCAAGTCCAGCGACCCCGATCAGGTGCTTGCCGCCATTCGCAGCGTGTGCGACGGCCAGAGCAGCTTCCCGCTCAGCATCATGCAGAAGATGGCACGCGGCGAACTCAACAACAATGCGCTCTCCGCATTGACTACACGCGAGATGGAAATCGTCGACCACGTGAAGGAAGGCCATTCCAACAAGGCCATTGCCTACAAGATGAGCCTGTCGGAAAACACTGTGCGCAACCACCTGCGCAACATCATGGAAAAGCTGGGGCTAAGGAACCGCGTGCAGGTCGCTACGCTGGCGCTGAAGGAAGATCGCAAGCGGCATTGAGCCGTTTCACCCCATGCAGCGGGGCACTGAACACATGAAACTCAAACGAAAACGGCGGCATTCAGGCCGCCGTTTTCGTTGCCGCCTTGCCCGTTCAACCCGGCCGCCGGCGCGCAGCCCAGCCTACGAAACCCAGCCCGGCCAGAAGCATCGCCCAAGTGTCAGCTTCCGGCACGGCGGTGACGTTGTACGCAGCGCCGGCCGCCGAGGCAACGCTCACCCCCGCCGGCAGGACGATTTGGGTCAGCGCCGCGGTCGAATCGAAGTCGGCTGCGGCGGCGGATCCGAAAGGCGTCGCGTCTGTCAGCCGGTCAATATCCTCGATGTCGGCAATCGAAGCGAACAGCCCAAGAACAGACGCCAGCGTGTAGGTTCTGCCGTCCACCGGACTCAGCCGCAACTCGAAATCCCAACTGATCGTGCCGTTTTCCATCGTGCCCGATGGGACGATTGGCTGAACACTAACGAAATCGAACGCGATTCCCACCATGTACCGGTTGTTGAAACCCGCCGATGCCACCTCTGCCATCTCGATCGGGTGGCCATAATCCGAAAACGGCGCAGATGCGTCCGCGGGCGGATCGTAAGACAGGGTGGGATCGAACACGCCCAGCTGAAAATCGACCGCGGTATCGTTCCAACTTCCGTCAAGGTGAAAGTGCAGGACCACGACATCGCCCGGTGTAACGCCACTGAAGGTCAATTCGTCGGTCCAGAAACTTATGGCCTGGGCGGTCGATACCAGATCGAAGCCCATGCTGCGCGCATACACGCGCGCGCGATTCACGCCGTAGTCGGTGTTGGCGTAAGACGAAGCGAAGGAAGCACTGTAGTCGAGCAGAATGCCACAAAATCCCGCTGCGGGCAGTTCCGTGCACGCGCTGATGCTGCCGGGGGTGGTCCGGGCATCGCTCAAATACTGCACACTGCCCAGATAATCGACATCGACCGACACCAGTGTACCGATCGAAGCGGCTTGCACGCCAGGGACCACCGTAGCGGCGATTAAAAACATGAGCAATGGTTTAATGTATGTCATATCCCGCCTCCTGTTTCTTCGACTTCAAATCTACGTTTCTTCCATGGCAATATAAGTCGCCTCTACTTGTTCGATTGGGTGCATCTAGAAACCGCCGTTCCGCCGTAATCGTTCGCGAAAACGACGACTCCGACGACCCTTTTTACGATCAAGCCGAGACGCTCAGCACCGCATACGACGGTGGGCAGCTATGCCCACCAGGCCCAGACCGGCGAACAGCATCGCCCAGGTTTCGGGCTCCGGCACTGGCGCGCCATTAAAAATTGCGCACCCGCGATGTCGTCCGCATCGAGCTGGCGATTGATTTTGAACAAGCAGGGCGCATCGACATTCATGACCGCGCACGTTCCATTGAATGCCGGATGCGCAAGTCCGATCACATGCCCCATTTCGTGCAGCAACAGGCTTTCGAAATCGTTGGGCGCGGTGGAGGCCACCGGGAAGGCATCGCCATCGTTGCCGGGCTGGAAGGCATAGAAGGAGTTCGCATCGAACAGAATGTCGCCCGCCCCAGTGCCGCCATTGGGCGGCGGCGCAAAGCCCACGGCACCGCCACCGCTGGCAAAACTGAATACGCCGATGCGGACATGCCCCGTTGCATTGGGCACCGCCGCCGGGTCGTTGATCGCCACGCCGCTGTCGCTGCCCAGCTTGACGAAGCTGATGTCAGCCACTGCCGACCATTTGGCAAAAGCGGCCTCAATATAGCTTTCGAGGCTAGTCAGCGCAGTGGATGTGTAACCCATCCCGGGGCTGTTTTCAATATTGAGATTGCCGACGCTCGAACCAGGACACGCGCTGCCGCAATAAGCACTTCCGCTGGTTCCAACCGGGATGAAGCTCCACGTGATTACCCCACCCGGCGTGCCGTTCGTGTTGTCGCCCCACTTGAGCGAGCTGTTTGCGTCCAGGGGAAATACCGCAAACGCGTGTGCCTGCGCGCTCAAAAGGGCAGCACAGAAAATGCCCGCACAATTGATCCAGCGTTTCATACGGCCTCCTGCGTTGGTCTCACGTCCAAATGGCCAAGCAAGTCTCATTCCCGCATTTCATTATGTTTATTTTTCAATGGGTTGCAAATCCACGCCCTAGCCTAATCGGACAGCATGTCAAAATTTTCGACAAATCCGATTGTTCAATCCACCGTCACCCATTTCGCCGGGTCGCGCGGCTTGTCCACGTCCGTACCATTTTGCAAGGCCCCGTGTTACGACAGCAGTTGCAGCGGCACAGTGTGGGGGCGGGCCACAACGCGCGACCTCCTCGCTCTATGAGTTTCTGACACTGTGGCGGCACGATCCGAAACAGCCATTCAGCGAAACCGAACGCCAGGCCAAGGAATGGTTGATGCCGCACATTGCGGCTGTGCACCGTATCGCGCGATTGCGCGAAATGCTGGGCGATCCGCGTGATAGTGGCGAGCGCTGGGCGGTAGCCGATGAACGGGGATTTCTGCGCGAAATCACGCCAGCGTTTGTACACTGCCTGCGCCTCTTGTGGCCGGGCTGGCGGGGCAGTCGTCTGCCCGAGACGTTGCACACCGCTGTGCGGGATGCCCTGCCCGCACGCTTGGGGTCGCAAAAGCTCAATGTGGAGGCCCGGGGGATTTACCGGTTTCTACACGTCACGAGTTTGCATCCTCTCGACTTACTCACAGCGCGCGAACGTGAAATTGTCGCGCGCTTTGCCCAGGGCGAAACCCATGCGGGTATAGCGTCGTCACTCGGGCTGTCGCCCGCCACCGTGCGCAATCACATTGCGCATTGCTACCGCAAGCTTGCGGTCAACAACAAGGCCGAACTGGCCCGGCGCGTCCTGCAGGACACGCAGTAGGGGCTATTCGACTGTCACCGATTTGGCGAGATTGCGGGGTTTGTCCACGTCCGTGCCCTTTTGCAGCGCGGCGTGATATGACAGCAGCTGCAACGGCACGGTGTGGAGGATGGGCGACAGCGGGCCGTTGTGGCCGCCCGGCAGTTTGATGACGTGGACGAACTCGGATGCCTCGATGTGCACGTCGCCGTCGGCAAACACATACAGCTCGCCGCCGCGCGCGCGCACTTCCTGCATGTTCGACTTCAGCTTTTCGACCAGCGGGTCGTTGGGGGCGATGGTCACTACCGGCATGTCCTCGTCGACCAGCGCCAGCGGGCCGTGTTTGAGCTCGCCCGCCGGGTAGGCTTCAGCGTGGATGTAGGAAATTTCTTTCAGCTTGAGCGCGCCTTCGAGCGCAATGGGATAGTGCACGCCTCGCCCCAGGAAGAGCGCGTGATGCTTGTTGGCAAAGCGTTGCGACCAGGCTTCGACCAGCGGCTCCAGCGCCAGGGCCTGCTGAATCTTGTTGGGCAGGCTGCGCAGGGCGGCGAGGTGTTCGGTTTCCTGCGCCGGGGTGAGTCGGCCACGCAGTTTGGCCAGCACCAGTGTCAAGAGGAACAATCCGGCGAGTTGGGTAGTGAAGGCTTTGGTCGAGGCAACGCCGATTTCGGGTCCGGCGCGGGTGAGAAATTTAAGACGCGAGGCGCGCGTTAAGGCCGACTCCGGCACGTTGCAGATGGTCAGCGTGTTGTCCTGGCCCAGCGATTTGGCGTGGTTCAACGCAGCCAGGGTGTCGGCGGTTTCGCCGGACTGCGAGATGGTGACGATGAGCGCGTGGGGATTGGGCACCGAGGTGCGGTAGCGGTATTCGCTGGCGATTTCCGCGCGCGCGGGGATACCGGCAATCTCTTCCAGCCAGTAAGTGGCGACCTTGGCGGCGTGATAGCTCGTGCCGCAGGCAAGAAAGGTGACGGCGTCCACCTTG
>JAIWOL010000058.1 GCA_020216925.1 Thiobacillus sp.
GCGGCGACCCAGCGGCGGACTTGCGCACGACCGGGCAGCGCGTCCGCCTCGCTGGCGTATTGCACCGACAGGCTGAATTCCACGCTCATTTTTCGGCCAATGCCCGCTTCGCGGCATAGGCGTCGACGATGCGCCCGACCAGCGGGTGCCGCACCACGTCTTCCGAACCGAAGCGGGTGAAGCCGATGCCGCGCACGTTGGCAAGCGTGTCGACCGCGTCCACGAGACCGGATTTCACGTGCTTGGGCAGGTCGATCTGGGTCGGGTCGCCGGTGACCACCGCGCGCGCGCCAAAACCAATCCGCGTCAGAAACATCTGCATCTGCTCGGGCGTGGTGTTCTGCGCTTCGTCGAGGATGATGAAGGCATGGTTCAAGGTGCGCCCGCGCATGAAGGCAAGCGGGGCGACTTCGATGGCGTGGCGTTCGATCAGCCGCGAAACCTTGTCGAAGCCCATCAGGTCGTAGAGCGCGTCGTACAACGGACGCAGGTAGGGATCGACTTTCTGCGTGAGGTCGCCGGGCAAAAAACCCAGACGCTCGCCGGCTTCCACCGCCGGGCGGGTGAGGATCAGGCGCTTGACTTGCTCGCGCTCCAGCGCGTCGACTGCGCAGGCCACGGCGAGATAGGTCTTGCCCGTACCGGCCGGACCGATGCCAAAGGTGATGTCGTGCGACAGGATGTTTTCGATGTACCCGGCCTGCCCCGGCGTACGGGCGCGAAGTTCTGCGCGGCGGGTGCGCAGGCGCGGGCCGGATTCCTCGTCATCCGCCCGGCCACGCGTGAGTTCGACCAGGCCGAGCTGGATGTCGTCCAGCGACAGCGCATCTTGCGCGCGATTGTAGAAATGCTCGATCGCCTGCGCGCCTTTTTCCGCCTGAGCCGCGTCGCCGTTGACGCGAAACGACATGCCGCGCCGCGCAATGGTCACGTCGAAGGCCGCTTCGATCTGCCGCAGGTTTTCATCCAGCGGGCCGCACAGGTTGGCGAGCCGGCGGTTGTCTTCCGGCGCGAGCCTGAGTTCGACGATGCCGGTCTTCAAGCGGCGACGCTTTCGCGAGTGACGATTTCGCCACGCAGGCTGTGCGGCAAGGCCTCGGTGATGCGCACGTCGACGAAGGCGTGCATCAGGCGGTCGGTGCCCGGAAAATTCACGATGCGGTTGTTGTCGGTGCGGCCGGCGAGTTCCTCGGCATTCTTTTTCGCGCGGCCTTCGACCAGCACGCGCTGTACGGTGCCGACCATGGACCGGTTGACGACCTGTGCCTGCGCCTCGATCTGCGCCTGCAACTGCATCAGCCGCCGGGTTTTGGTTTCCGCGCTCACATCGTCAGGATAGTCGGAAGCCGGGGTACCGGGCCGCTTGCTGTAGATGAAGGAGAAGCTGGCGTCGAAGTCGAGGTCTTCGATGAGTTTCATGGTCGCCGCGAAATCGGCCTCGGTTTCGCCGGGGAAGCCGACGATGAAATCCGACGACAGGCAGAGGCCGGGCCGCTGTTCACGCAGCTTGCGAATGATGGACTTGAATTCGAGCACGGTATGGCCACGCTTCATCGCCGCGAGGATGCGGTCGGAGCCGGACTGCACGGGCAGGTGCAGGTGCGACACCAGCTTGGGCAGCGTGCCATAGCAGGCAATGAGCCGGTCGGTCATTTCGCGCGGATGGCTGGTGGTGTAGCGAATCCGCTCGATGCCGGGAATTTCGTGCACGACTTCGAGCAGCAGCGCGAAATCGGCAATCTCGCCGTCATGCATCGCGCCGCGGTAGGCATTCACATTCTGCCCCAGCAGGGTGACTTCTTTTACCCCGTTTGCCGCAAGACCCGCCACTTCGGTGAGCACGTCGTCGAACGGCCGCGACACTTCCTCGCCGCGCGTATAGGGCACCACGCAGAAGGTGCAGTACTTGGAACAGCCTTCCATGATCGACACAAACGCTGCGCCGCCCTCGACGCGCGCCGGCGGCAGGTGGTCGAACTTCTCGATTTCGGGAAAGCTGATGTCGACCTGCGGCTTGCCGGTTTTGCGTTTTCTGGCGATGAGTTCGGGCAGGCGGTGCAGGGTCTGCGGACCGAAAACCACATCCACATACGGCGCGCGCGCGACGATGGCCGCACCTTCCTGACTGGCGACGCAGCCGCCGACGCCGATGACGACGTTGGGGTTGGCCTGCTTGTACTGGCGCACCCGGCCCAGGTCGTGGAACACCTTTTCCTGCGCCTTTTCGCGCACCGAACAGGTATTGAACAGGATCACGTCGGCGTCTTCGGGCGTGGCGGTCTTGACGTAGCCCTCGGCCGCGCCAAGCACATCGGCCATCTTGTCCGAGTCATACTCGTTCATCTGACAGCCGAAGGTTTTGATGTAGATTTTTTTCATGGCGCCGGTGCAGTGAGGAAACTGGGGGCGAGAGCTGCCGAACCTGACCGGCAGAGAGGAAATCTGGTGGTGATGGGCAGACTTGAACTGCCGACCCCCGGATTATGAATCCGATGCTCTAACCGACTGAGCTACATCACCGTTTGCCGCGAGGCGTCGCGGAAAGCCGCGCATTCTAGCCGAAACGGCGCGCGCCTGTCCAGCCATCATTGCGGACGCAGGCGGGCGAGTTCGTCCAGCAGGCTGATCATCAGTTCTCGCCCGAGCGGCCCCATGCCGGCGAGCAGTTGATCGGCGTCGCGCTCGCCGTTGACCAGCCGCCGCATCCGCCCGCCGAGCAGGGCCATGTCCCCGCCAGCCTTCATCATTTGCTCGGCCATGTTGGCAAGCACTGACATCGCCTGCGCATCGCCATGCGCCGAAGCATCGATGAGCGCAGCCAGTCCAGGCGCGGCGGCGCTGCCATCTGGCCGGGCATCGAGCGGCGGCAGGGTGGCGGGGTTCTCCAACCCGCGCAGGATGGCGTCCAGCAGGATTGTGTCCTCCTCGTCCAGCCCCAGCCGGATCGACGGATCGCGGCGGCCGTTGACGACGTGACGCAGCGCCGCGACCAGCCGAGCCCATCCGGCCGCCTCGGCAGCGTCGAGCTGCTGCATCAGTTCGGGCAGCGCGCTGCGCTCGCGCAGCGCGCCGACGACGGCATGGATGAATCCGGCGTGGACGCGCAGAACCTGATCGACAGCGGGAGGGAGGTGGGCCATGGGCTGAGGGGCTAGGGGCTTAGGGACTGGGATTGATTGTCGGCGGCTTGCGCGGGCTTCGCAAGCACGGGGTGACGCGGGACACGGCGTATGTCCCAGTGGGCAAGCGCCCACGCAAGCAATTCGGCTGGCGCCGCCGCCTGCGCCTCGGCAGGCGGCGCGTGGCCCAGCGCGGCGAGCGCTTCGGCCAGCACGGCGGCGTGTCCGGCCTGGG
>JAIWOL010000195.1 GCA_020216925.1 Thiobacillus sp.
CGGCAAGCGCCAGCCAGCGCGCCGCAGCCGCCCGGTCGCCGCGGTCGCGCGCCAGCCAGCCGCGATAGCGAGCCGCGACAGCCTGCCAGTACAGGTCGGCCACCTCGTCGATCAGTTGCGCGCCCTCGTCGAGCCGGGCCTGCGCCTCGTCGTAATGCCCCTGCACGCGATAAAGATTGCCCAGGTTCATCAGATGCTTGCCCAGATGATGGAAATGGCCTTGCGCGCGGTTGAGTGCGATCGCCTCCTGCAACCAGCGCTCGGCCTCGGCCGGCTTGCCCTCGGCCTGGAGAATCAAGCCCAGATTGTTGAAACTGGCGGAACGTTCGGAGGAATCGGGGTTGAGCGGGATCGATTCCCGGTACAGCGCCAGCGCGGCCGGCGCGTCGCCGCGCGCGTAGGCCAGGCCGGCCAGATTGTGCAGGGCCGTAGCCAGGTTCTGCCGGCTGGCCTGCCGCCGCGCCCATGCCAGCGCGGCCAGGCCGTACTGCATTGCCTCGGTTTCCCGGCCAAGCTTGCGCAGGGTCACGGTCAACCAGTTGTAGAGATAGGTGCGGGCTTCGCCCTGCGGGCGGGCCGCCTCCACCTCGCGCAGATACTTCAATGCGTCGGCAAAATGTCCTGTCTCGTAAGCGGCCCGTGCGGCACACATGCGGGATGACACCGAAGCAGGCGCATCCGCCGCCAGTTGCGTCGCCGCCGGGTAATCGAAACGCGCCAGCGCCTCGTGGCAGGCGTCGGCCTGCGCCGCGTCCGCAAGCAGCGCCAGCGCTGCCCCCTCAATCCAGCGGCGTATCGACATAGGCGCGCCCTCCGGGACATCCCGAGTTGTAGTGCGTATGGCCGATCCGCCGGTAATCGAGCGGTTTGCCCGGCGCCCCGGTCGCCGCGTTGCGTTCGAAACTCACGCGAATCTCGCGCAGCATGGGACGGCGCTTTGCCCGGTCTGGCGTGGCGGGCGTGCGGCAATCGAAAGTCACGGCGTCCAGCAGCGCCGGATCGTTTTTCCGCAACGCGGCCCGCAACGTATCCAGGCCGATCTCGCGCCCCGTGCTGCGCGCCAGTTCGCCGCCGAGGGCGCGGTTCACCCGCTCGGTCATGGCCGCCGCGGCCGCGAAATAATCCGCCTCGCGCAAGCCCGAACAACTGCCGTGCTTGGCCCATTGGTAGCGATCGAGGCAATCGGCCGCCCCCGGCATCACCCGCCCGAGGCGAGCCCGCTCGGCGGCCGGCAGGCGGATGGCGGGCAGGCGGCAGAATGCGCCGTCGGCGGCCGCGCCGCAGAATGCCGGGTGACGCCGGTCGAAGCGGTTGGGCCACAGACCGTGCAGAGTCAAGGGCATGGCCTTGAAGGACGCCTCGTTCAATTGCCGGCACTGCGCAAAGGTGCGCGCACGCCCGGGTTTGTCCTCGCAGAACGCAGGCGCGACCGACAGCGCAAGCAGGTAGTAGTCAAATCGCGCCGGGGCGGCTTGCGCGCTTTCCCAGGCTAGGGCGAACCCAAGCAACCATCCTTTCCAGAACATGTTTCCCTCCTGTTGCGCATCCTGCCACAAAGCAGGCGACGGCCCGGCCGGGCACCGCCAGAATCCGGTAAAATTGCGGCTTTCCATTCTGCGCAAAGAGCTTTAACCATGTCCATGGCCGACCGCGATGGCGTCATCTGGTACGACGGCAAACTCGTTCCCTGGCGCGATGCCACCACCCACGTCCTCACCCATACCCTACACTACGGCATGGGCGTGTTCGAGGGCGTGCGCGCCTACAAGGCCGAACAAGGCACGGCCATTTTCCGCCTGCCGGAACACACCGACCGGCTGTTCCGTTCCGCTCATATTCTCGGCATGAAAATGCCCTACGACAAAGCCACGATTTCCGAAGCGCAGCGCACGGTCGTGCGCGAGAACGATCTCGAATCCGGCTACCTGCGGCCGATGGCGTTTTTCGGCGCGGAAGCGATGGGCATCTCGGCCAAGAACCTGTCGGTGCACGTCATCGTCGCCGCCTGGCCGTGGGGCGCCTACATGGGCGAAGAAGCCCTGACCCGCGGCATCCGCGTCAAGACCAGTTCGTTCTCGCGCCATCACGTCAACATCACCATGTGCAAGGCCAAGGCCAACGGCAACTACATGAACTCCATCCTCGCGCACAAGGAAGCCGAGGCGGACGGCTACCAGGAAGCGCTCTTGCTCGACGTCGACGGCTTCGTCGCCGAAGGCTCGGGAGAGAACATCTTCATCATCCGCAACGGCACGCTCTACACGCCGGATCTGACCAGCGCGCTGGAGGGCATCACCCGCGACACCATCATCCGGCTTGCCGCCGAAATCGGCCTGCCGGTAATTGAAAAGCGCATCACCCGTGATGAGGTCTACTCTGCCGACGAGGCCTTCTTCACCGGCACCGCCGCCGAAGTCACGCCGATCCGCGAACTCGACAACCGCGCCATCGGCGAAGGCACGCGCGGCCCGATCACGGCAAAACTGCAAGCGATGTATTTCGACTGCGTGCATGGCCGCGCCGCCAAACACACCGGCTGGCTCACGCCCGTTGCCTGAGGAATCCGCCATGAGCGAGCGGCACGACAACACGCAACGCGTCATCGAGGTTACCGAGGCCGACCTGCCCCTGCACTGCCCGATGCCGCAGCACGCCGACTGGAACGCCCACCCGCGCGTCTACCTGCCGATCGAATCGCGCGGCGACGCGCTCTGTCCCTATTGCGGCACACTGTATCGCCTCAAAGGCAAACCCAGCGGCGGCGGACATTGAGCCGCCCCCCATTCATCACCAGGAGATTGCCATGACCCGCCTCATCCCCCTTGCCGCCCTGCTGCTTGCCAGCAGCGCCGCATTCGCTGCCGGAACGCAAGCCGACATCCAGGCCGAAATGAAGAAGATGCAGGAAGCGCAGGCCAGGCTCATGGCCGCGATGATGAGCGAACACAAGAGCCGCCTGGGCTACCGGGAAACCATCGCTGCCTTGCAGGAGGCCGCAAAAAAACGCGGCTGGGAAGTCGGCCCGGCCATGAACATGCAGGAAGCCATGCAGAAAGCCGGGCAAAAGGATGCCCGGCCCTTCACCCTGCTCGCCATGTGCAAAAAGGATCTCGCCGAAAACCTGCTGAAAGCGCAGATGGCCAACAAGGCCATGCCCTTTGCCCCCTGCCGCATCAGCGTGTTCGAAGGCAGCGACGGCAAGGTCTACATCGCCAAGCCCAACACCGAAATGATGGCGCAGATGGCCATGCCCGCCTACGCACCGCTGCTGAAGCGGTTTGTCGAGGAAGAAAAGGCGCTGCTCGCCGGTATCGCCGACTGAACCTGCATGGGATACGCCACACCGGAGGCCGC
>JAIWOL010000033.1 GCA_020216925.1 Thiobacillus sp.
TCTGGGCTGCGCCCTGCGCGACAACGACAGCGCAAACAGAATCAACCAATTACCTGATTACGAATTTGCACAACTTGACGTACACAACTTTCGCGTGCCGATCTGGTCGCGACTATGGGTCAGGGTGAGATGGAGGGTGGCGGACGGCGTATCCGACCCGGCAGCGGGCAGTCCGCGATGCCAGTATCGCCAGTCGTCTCCGTCCACCATCACCTGCGGCGTGTAGACCCATCCCGTTCCCCGGTTCCGCGTCCGCTGGCGTTGGCTGAACGTCGCCTGGCCGTAAGGATCGCGCCAGCCCAGGCGGTCCCAGTAATCGACGTGGTAGGCCAGCGGCACAATGTCGGGCGAGACCGGCAGGGCCGATAGCCAGTGATCTGCCGGCGGGCAGGAACTGCATCCTTCCGAGGTATAGAGCTCGATCAGGCGGGCCTGCGTGTCGCCGCTTGACGAGGTGCACACGGCGGCATGGGCAGCCGGCGTCATGCCCAGGCACAGTACGATGAGGAATGGGCGCATGGCATTCTCCAGTTAGGTCTGGAGTTGTCGCCCCGGGCGGGTTTGCCTTACAGGTACCGAAGCCCGCCCGCAGCAATCCGGCATGCTGCGGGCTATATGTGGCGCCGTCGGTTCAGCCGGCGCGTTCTTTGCGCGCCGCCGGCAAGAGCGCCGCTGAACACGGCAGTCCGGCGAAACGGTGCCGTTTGGGGAAGCGCGCGGTCAGGCCTCGGGCTCGCGCTGCGGCAGCGGGACTTCGCGCGACGGCGAAATGGTCGAGATCGCGTGCTTGAAAATCATCTGGGCAGCCTGATCCTGACCCTTGAGCAGCACCACGAACTGGTCGAAGGATTCGATCCGGCCCATGAGCTTGATTCCGTTGATGAGGAACACGGACACCGGAATGCGTTCCTTGCGCAGGGTGTTGAGGAAGACATCTTGCAGGTGGTTGTATTCTTTGTTCGCCATGATGGGTCCCTGTCTAAATGGGGAGACGACGTCGCCTCCCGTTCATTATTCGCTTTTTAGTCGATTTTTGCACTGGCGCGCACAGCGGCAATGGCGTCGCGGATGCGCTGCTGCTGAAGCTGCTTGACGATTTCGCCGCGCACCACGTCCAGCGGCGGCAGCTCACTCTTGCGCACGTCGTCGAGGCGGATGATGTGGTAACCGAACTGGGTCTTCACCGGCGTTTTGGAGGTTTCGCCTTTTTTCAGCGCAACCATGGCGTCAGAAAACTCCTTGGCATAGGCGCCGCGATCCGCCCAGTCGAGCGCGCCGCCGTTTTTGGCCGAACCGGCATCCTTGGAGAATTTTTTCGCAAGATCTTCGAATTTGGCCTTTTTGCCCAGATCGGCAATGATTTTCTTTGCCTCGGCTTCGCTATTCACCAGAATGTGGCGGGCGCGGTACTCCATTTCCGCCGGTTCGGCCTTGGCCTTGTCGTAGACGGCGGTGATTTCGGCATTGGTCACCGGATGGGTTTTCAAATAGTCTTCCAGGTAAGCCTTGGCCAGCATGTCCTTGCGGCGGATGTCTATCGCGGCCGCGAGGTTGGCGCCCTTGTCGATACCCTTGTCGATCGCGGCTCGCGAGAGCAGTTCCAGATTGATCAGCGATTCGCGCACGCGGGTGTCGAGTTCCGGCGTGACGGGTTGTCCCTGCGCCATTTCACGCTTCACGAGCTCGCCGTAAAGCGCGGGGATTTCCTTGCCGTTGACAACGGCGACCGGTTTGGCGGATTCGGCGGCCGCCGGTGTCTGGGCCTGGGCCAGCGGGGCCAGTGCCAGCAGCAACAGGGCGGGGAGGGGGGCTAAACGCATGTGGAATCCTTTCAAAGTTCTTCCGGGGTCAGTGCAGAAATAGACAGCGCGTGAATGTCGCGCTGCATCAGGTCGCCCATGGCTTCGTATACCAGACGATGCCGGGCAAGGGTGGATAGGTTACGGAATTTTGGTGACACGATGGTGAGATTGAAATGCCCGCCCCCGCTGGCCGCGCCAGCGTGGCCACGATGCGCCTCACTGTCGTCGTGCAGGGTGTAGCTCTCGGGTTCCAGCGCTGCCAGGCGTTCACGAATACGATCAGCAGTGTTCATGCGGGGAGCACCTTTTTGAACGGCCTGACGTTTACGCTCGCGTACACGCCGGTGGTCACGTACGGGTCGGCGTCGGCCCAGTCCCGGGCGGCGGCGAGGGAATCGAATTCGGCCACGATCAGGCTGCCGCTGAAACCGGCCGGACCGGGGTCGGCGGTGTCGAGTGCAGGAAACGGGCCGGCGAGGACGAGCTTGCCTGCCGCCTGAAGCGCATTCAGGCGTTCAAGATGGGCGGGACGCGCGGCGAGACGGCGTTCGAAGCTGTCCGGCACATCCTCTCCGACGATGACATAGAGCATTATTGCTTTTCTTCCTTATCCATATATTTGGCTAGCATCATGCTTTGCCCGATCACGAACAGCAGCATGAGTCCCAGGCTGCCAAAGAGCTTGAAGTTGACCCAGGTATCGGTCGAGAAGTTGAAGGCGACAACCAGATTTGCAACCCCCATGAAGGCAAAAAAACCGCCCCAGCTGGCGTTCAGACGGCTCCATGCCGCGTCGGGCAGTTCCATCTGTTTGCCCATGAGGCTCTTGATGACATTGCGGCCGAACAGGGTGGCGCCCAGGATGACGGCGGCAAAGATCCAGTACAGCGCGGTGGGTTTCCATTTGATGAAGGCTTCGTCGTGCAGCCACAGGGTTGCGCCGCCGAACACCACGATGATACCCAGGCTCACCCAGAGCATGGTTTCCACCTTGTGCCCGCGCAGTTTCACCCAGGCAATCTGGCCGAAACTGGCCACGATGGCGACCAGCGTGGCCAGGTAGATGCCGGGTTTTTCGTCCGCCCCCGCCGGTTGCGGCAGGCCCAGGCTGGCCATGAAGGCGCGCGTGGCTTCGGCGTTGGCATCGCCGAGCTTGTAGGCGATGAAGAATATGATGACGGGGAAGAGGTCGAATAAAAGTTTTTTCATTTTCGGGTAGGGGCCGTAATGCCGGGGTGCGCTGAAATTCGGACGCAAGGCTTATTTTGCTATGATTCCCCCTCCTGACCAAGCACGCCCTGCGGGGTTCCACGGAAACCCGTCCCTGATGCTCAACATCGATCTGCATTGCCACTCCCATGTCTCCGACGGCATGCTGGCGCCCGCCGAGGTAGTGGCGCGTGCGGCTGCCAACGGCGTTCATGCGCTGGCGCTGACCGACCACGACGACGTGGGCGGGCTGGCCGAGGCAGGCGAAGCTGCGCGCGCGCTGGGCATGGTCTTCATCCCCGGGGTGGAGATTTCGGTCACCTGGCAGGGCAAGACGGTTCATATCGTCGGCCTGCGCGTTGATCCTGCGCATCCCGAACTGCTCGCCGGACTCCAGGCCATACGCGCCGGGCGCACCGAACGCGCGCGTCGCATGGGTGACGACCTGCGGCTATCAGGCATCGAGGGAGCCTACGAGGGGGCGTACGGCTGCGCGGCAAACAAGCAGATGGTCGGCCGCACGCATTTCGCCCGCTGGCTGGTGGAGCGCGGCCATGCACCCGATATCCGCACGGCCTTTCGCCGCTTCCTCACGCCGGGGCATCCGGGTTATGTCGAGCACGAATGGACTTCGCTGGAGAATGCCGTCGGCTGGATCCGCGCCAGCGGCGGCATGGCGGTGATTGCGCATCCAGGCCGCTATCCCTTCGATGCGCGTGAGCAGCACCGCCTGCTGGATGCCTTCCGCGCGCTGGGCGGCGAGGGCATCGAGGTCATCACCGGCAGCCACCATCCCGGCGAGTACGGTAAATGGGCCGACCTCGCCCGCGCATTCGGACTCAAGGCTTCGCGCGGCGCAGATTTCCATGCGCCCAACGAAGGCGCGGACATCGGACGCTTGCCGGCATTGCCGCACTACTGCCAGGCGGTGTGGCAGGACTGGCCCGAACTGCAGCAGCTTTCCCTGCCGCCACTTTCTTCCGTGACAGCGTGATTCCCATGGCGCAATTCTTCAACATCCATGCCGACAATCCGCAGCCTCGCCTTGTGCAGCAGGTGGTGCATATCCTCAAGCGCGGCGGTGTGATCGTCTATCCGACCGATTCCTGCTACGCGCTGGGTTGCCACATTGGCGACAAGGAAGCAGCCATGCGCCTGCTCTCCGTGCGCGGGCTGGACAGTGGCCATGACCTGACGCTGATCTGCCGCGACCTGTCCGAACTGGGGCGTTA
Source organism: Thiobacillus sp. (assembly GCA_020216925.1). Taxonomy (GTDB): domain Bacteria; phylum Pseudomonadota; class Gammaproteobacteria; order Burkholderiales; family Thiobacillaceae; genus Thiobacillus. The sequence continues at coordinate 4,244 of JAIWOL010000033.1, forward strand.
TGCGCAGGTGGACAACAGTCAGTTCCGCTTTCTGAAAGCGCACACTCCGGGCACCTACACCTTTATTCTTCGCGGCACACGCGAGGTGCCCAAGCGCCTGTTGCACAAGAAACACGACACCATCGGCCTGAGAGTGCCCGACCACCCGGTGGTGCAGGCCATCCTCGCCGAGTTGGGTGAACCCATCCTGTCGTCCACCCTGCTGCTGTACGGCGAAGACGTGCCGCTGACCGAACCGTGGGAAATCCGCGAGCGTCTGGAGCACCAGGTCGATCTGGTCATCGACGGCGGCGCATGCGGCCTCACGCCCACCACGGTGGTCGACCTTACCACCGACACGCCGGTGGTCCTGCGCTTTGGCAAGGGCGACACTTCGGATTTCGAAGCCTGACATGGAACTGACGCTGATCCAGAAAATAGCCGTGTTTGCCCTGCCGGTCATCTTCGCCATTACCCTGCACGAAGCAGCCCACGGCTATGTGGCCCGCCACTTCGGCGACATGACGGCGGCTGCGCAGGGGCGGATCACGGCCAATCCCATCAGGCATATCGATCCGGTCGGCACGATTCTGGTGCCGCTGGGCATTCTCATCATGAGCAAGCTGTTCGGCGCAGGTGCCATCCTGTTCGGCTGGGCCAAGCCTGTGCCGGTGAATTTCGCCAACCTGCGCCGGCCCAAGCAGGACATGCTCTGGGTGGCCGCTGCCGGGCCGGGCATGAACCTCATCATGGCCCTGTTCTGGGCGATCGTCATCCAGGCAGGCCATGCGCTCGGCAGTAGCTTTGCCACCGCGCCCATGATGCTGATGGGCGCCGCCGGCGTGTTCATCAACGTCATCCTCATGGCGCTGAACCTGCTGCCCCTGCCGCCGCTGGACGGTGGACGCATCGCCGTGAGCCTGTTGCCGATGAAGCAGGCCATCCAGCTTTCGCGTATCGAGCCCTATGGTTTCTTCATCCTGCTGGGCCTGTTGTTCACCGGCGTGCTCGGCATCGTGCTGTGGCCGTTGATCAATCTTTTCATCGGCCTCACCGCCATTCTGACCGGCCTGGAACCCGCCCAGCTCATTGGGCTGATCCAGATTGTCCTTGCCTGAACCCGTTTCCTGAATCCTGATTCCCCCTCGCTGACATGTACTCCGACCGCGTTCTTTCCGGCATGCGTCCCACCGGCCGCCTACACCTTGGCCACTATCACGGCGTGCTGAAAAACTGGCTGCGCCTGCAGAACGAATACCCCTGCCTGTTCTTCGTGGCCGACTGGCATGCACTCACCACCCACTACGACACCCCGCAGGCCATTGCCGACAACGTGCGCGATATGGTGGTGGACTGGCTCGCCGCCGGGGTGGATCCTGCGCAGGCGACAATTTTCGTGCAGTCCAGGGTTATCGAACACGCCGAGCTGCACCTGCTGCTGTCGATGAGCACGCCGCTGGGCTGGCTGGAACGCGTACCCACTTACAAGGACCAGCAGGAGAAACTTTCCGAGAAGGACCTCTCCACCTACGGTTTCCTCGGCTACCCGCTTCTGCAATCCGCCGACATCCTCATCTACCGCGCCAACCTCGTGCCCGTTGGCGAAGATCAGGTTCCGCACATCGAATTCACCCGCGAAATCTGCCGCCGCTTCAACCACCTGTACGGCCGGGAGCCGGGTTTCGAGGAAAAGGCCCAGGCTGCGGTGAAGAAACTGGGTTCGAAGAAGGCGCGCTTGTACGAAGAATGCCGCACTGCATACCAGGAAAAGGGCGACGAGGAAGCGCTGGAATCCGCTCAGGCCCTGCTCAACGATGCGCAGAATTTGTCGATGAACGACCGCGAGCGCCTGTTCGGCTACCTCGAAGGCTCGGGCAAGATGATCCTGGCCGAACCCGAGGCCCTGCTCACCGAAGCCTCGAAGATGCCCGGCCTGGACGGACAGAAAATGTCCAAGTCTTACAACAACACCATTGCCCTGCGCGAAGACCCGGACACGGTGGCGAAAAAAATCCGCACCATGCCCACCGACCCCGCACGTGTGCGTCGCACAGACCCCGGCAACCCGGCCAACTGCCCGGTGTGGCAGTTCCACCAGGTGTATTCAGACGACGGTGTGCGCCAGTGGGTCACCGCCGGCTGCACCAGCGCGGGCATCGGCTGTATCGAATGCAAGCAGCCTGTCATCGACGCCGTGCTGGCCGAGCTCGATCCCATCCGCGAACGCGCCCGGCACTACGAAAGCAATCCCGACCTGGTGCGCAACATCCTCGCCGATGGCAGCGAAAAGGCGCAGGAATTGGCACGGGACACGATGCGTGACGTGCGCGAGGCGATGGGGCTGACGTTCGGGTAAACCGCCACGAGCAGGTGTCCGCAACCAGAGGTGCCGGGCGGGCGCGGCAGCGTCACCCGGAAGGTAAACGGACGAAGGCATGGAAGACGCTATTCGTTCGGTTTCTGCGAGAGGGATGAGCGTTCAGCTGCGGCAATTGCACGGCAGTCGAACCTTGTTGACGTCTTGCCCGCCCGCACCGCGGACGCGCACAAATCTTCGAATCTCGCACGCGCCGAACCAGCTCCGGGCGTTGCCGCGGATCATGCCTGCGGGCTGGCGATCACCACTTCACCAGATGCACGTTGTTCAGCGTGCGCCCCAGAAACCGCTCGCCTATGGTCTGGAAACGCAGCGGTACGTCGGTGACATAAAAATCGTAGCGCGGCTGGGCCGGGCCGGGGTTGGCCAGCCCCTTTTCGGCCAGCACGGCGGCAACCTGTTCGGCCATGGCTTCGGCGGAGTCGACCAGGGCGACGTCGTCGCCGACAACCTGACGCAGCAGCGGTTTCAGCAGAGGGTAATGCGTGCAGCCAAGCACCAGGGTGTCGATGTTTTCGGCTTGCAGGGGCTTGAGGTAGTCCTCGGCGGCGAGCCGGGTGACCGCATGGTCGAGCCAGCCTTCTTCCACCAGCGGCACGAAGAGGGCGCAGGCCTGCGAGTGGATGCGCGAATCGGGCGCGTAGTCGTGGATGGCGCGGGCGTAGGCGTTGCTGTTGATGGTGGTGGGCGTGCCGATGACGCCGATGCGCTTGCCCCCGCGTGCGGAGGCGGCACCGGCGTCGATGACATCGAGCACCGGCACGGGCGAGAGGTCCTTGACCACCTGTGCGGCGACGGCGGCCATGGTGTTGCAGGCGATGACCAGCAGCTTCACGTCCTGCTCCAGTAAGAACTGCGCGATCTGGCTGGTGAAGTGGGCGATGGTTTCGACCGACTTGACGCCGTAGGGCACGCGCGCGGTGTCGCCAAAATAGACGATGTTCTCGTAGGGCAGACGCTCCATCAGGGCGCGCACCACGGTGAGCCCGCCGATTCCGGAATCGAATACGCCTATCGGCCGCTTGGTGCCCTGCATTTGCTCCGCCCTCTGCGCACTGCGGTGGGGGGGGGTGGGGGGCTGGCCGCTGGAGGACATGAATGGCAGGATAAGCGAATGGAAACCTCTGCATTCTACCTGTTGGCCTCGCGGACAAGGATGGGCTCGTGAGCGGCTGCGGCTGCGCATCGGCGTGCGATACGCCGCCCCCGGACCCGCGCTACCGGCGCGCGCTGTGGATTGCGCTGGTACTGAATGCGGCGATGTTCGGCGTCGAGCTGGCATCGAGCTTTGTCGCCCACTCCGTCTCTCTGCTCGCCGATGCGATCGATTTTCTGGGGGACGCGGGCAACTACGGTGTGGCGTTGTTCGTGTTGGGACTGGCGCCCGTGTGGAGGTCGCGCACGGCGCTGTGGAAGGGCTGGCTGATGGCGGGGTACGGCGTGTTCGTGCTCGGCAAGTCGGCCTGGCAGTGGAACGCCGGCATCGTGCCCGAGCCTCTCATCATGGGCTGGGTCAGCGTACTGGCGCTGGCGGTCAATGTGGGCGTGGCCGCGCTGTTGTACGTGCATCGCGGCGGCGACGCGCAGGCCCGCTCGGTGTGGCTGTGTTCGCGCAACGACGCACTGGGAAATCTTGCAGTACTGGCCGCGGCGGGCGGGGTATGGGCCACGGCACAGGGCTGGCCCGATATTGCGGTGGCGCTGTTGCTGGCTGGTCTGGCGCTGAGTTCGGGCATATCCGTGATCGGCCATGCGCGGGCCGAGCTGCGGGCGGCTCAGGCGCGTAACTGACGTTCCAGTGCCCAGCCCACGTGTTCGCGCACCAGCGCGGAAGGATGTGCCAGGCGCGCTTCGAGTGCCGCGCGGATTTGCGGATGAGGCGCGGCGTTGCCCAGCGCAACGGCAATGTTGCGCAGCCAGCGTTCGTGCCCGATACGGCGGATGGCCGAACCGGCAAGGCGATCATTGAAATCGGTTTCGCTCCAGGCGAAAAGGTCCACCAGCCGCGCATGATCGAGCCCGTTGCGAACGGCAAAATCGGGCAGGGCAGTGGTTTGTGCGAAGCGGTTCCAGGGGCAGACGAGCTGGCAGTCATCGCAGCCGTAGATGCGGTTGCCGATGAGTGGACGCAACTCCAGAGGGATGCTGCCCTTGAGTTCGATGGTGAGATAGGAAATGCAGCGCCGTGCGTCCAGCCGGTATGGCGCGACGATGGCCTGGGTGGGGCAGACGTCGAGGCAGGCCCGGCAGCTGCCGCAATGGCTGGACTCGGCGACGTCCAGCGGCAACGGCAGGTCGGTGTAGATTTCGCCCAGGAAAAACCACGATCCATGTTCGCGGTTGAGCAGCAGCGTGTGCTTGCCGCGCCAGCCCAGGCCGGATTGCGAGGCGAGCTCGACTTCGAGCACCGGCGCGCTGTCGGTGAAGACACGGAAACGATGCGCGCCAACGGCGGCGCCGATCCTGTCCGCCAGATTTTGCAGGCGGGTGCGCAGTACCTTGTGGTAGTCGCGGCCGAGCGCATAACGCGAAATGTAGGCGGCATGGGGATCGGCCAGCACGGCGTGCGGATCGGCCGCGCCGGGCGGAAGATAGTCGAGGCGGGCGGTGATCACGCGCAGCGTGCCGGGCACCAGTTCGGCCGGCCGGCAGCGCTTGGTGCCGTGTGCGGCCATATAATCCATCTCGCCATGAAAGCCCCGAGCCAGCCAGTTTTGCAACCCCTGTTCCGCCGCGCCCAGTTCGCAGCCGGCAATACCCACACCGGCGAAGCCCAGCGCGCGTCCCCAGCGCTTGATGTCGTCGGCGAGAAGGTGTAGGTCCGGCTCATGCATGCTGCCGATGATACCGTGCGCCGTCGGGCACACCTGCCTGACGAGGCTGCCACGCTGGACTTTGGAGCGCGCCTTGCGCGGAACCTTCCAGCCGGTCTGACCTTCTACCTTGTGGGCGATCTGGGGGCGGGCAAGACGACGCTGGTACGGGGGATGCTGCGCGCGCTGGGCGTAACCGGCCGCGTCAAGAGCCCTACTTACACCCTGGTTGAAACCTATGATCTGCCCGGGTTTGAGTTGTATCATTTTGACTTGTATCGTATGCACGATCCGCGTGAGTGGCTGGACGCGGGCTTCCGCGACGTGAGTGGCGAAGCGGTCAAACTGATCGAATGGCCGGAGAAGGCGGCGGGGTGGCTGGCCGCACCGGATGTCATCGTCAGATTGTCGATTGCAGACGAGAGCCGTGAAGTGGAATGCGAAGCCGCGAGCCCCCGGGGCGCGCGCTATCTGGAGACGAGTTGCAAGCCCTGCTGACAAGCTTCCTGTTGAGCGTGATGTTGCTGTCGGGGCTGGCCCAGGCGATGCAACTCTCCGCCACCCGCCTGTGGCCGTCCCCCGATTACA
>JAIWOL010000034.1 GCA_020216925.1 Thiobacillus sp.
CGCGGCTTACTCTCGAAGCCCCGCAACCTGTCGCCTACAAGTATTTCAGCCTGAGCAACCCCGAGCGCTTGGTGATCGACCTCGAAGGCGTGGAGGCGGGTCCCGCGCTTGATGCGCTGGCGGCTCAGCTTGCGGCAGACGATCCCTACATTGCGGCCATCCGGGTAGGCGTGAACCGGCCGGGCGTGATGCGGCTGGTGCTCGATCTCAAGCGTGCCTGCAAGCCTTCCGTCTTTGCCCTGCAGCCGCTGGCGCAGTACGGACATCGCCTGGTAATCGACCTGCACGCGCCGGATGCCGTGCCGCAGGCCGCTGCGCCCGCTGCCGACCCGCGCACGCCGCCCAAACCCGCCGCCCCGCAGTACGCGCGTCTGATCACGGTGGCCATCGATGCAGGACACGGCGGCGAAGACCCCGGCGCAATCGGCGCGGCCGGCTCGCGCGAAAAGGACATCACTCTGGCGCTGGCAAAAAAACTCAAGCAGAAACTCGACGCCCAGGAAAACATGCGGGCCGTGCTGGTGCGCGACGGTGATTATTTCGTGCCGCTGGCGCAGCGTGTGGGCAAGGCGCGAGCAGCAAAAGCGGACCTGTTCATATCGATACATGCCGACGCCTTCATCAAGCCGCACGCGCGCGGCTCGTCGGTGTTCGCGCTGTCGGAAAGCGGAGCCACCTCGACCGCAGCACGCTGGCTGGCCAAGAAGGAAAACGAGGCCGATCTCATCGGTGGCGTGAACATCGACGTCAAAGACCCCTTCCTCAAGCGCACCCTCATCGACCTGTCGCAAACCGCCACCATCAACGACAGCCTCAAGCTCGGCCGCGCAGTACTGAAGGAAATCGGCGGCGTGAATACCCTGCACAAGAACTACGTCGAGCAGGCCGGGTTTGCCGTGCTGAAAGCGCCGGACATCCCATCCATCCTGGTCGAGACGGCCTTCATTTCCAACCCCGAGGAAGAAAAGCGTCTCAACGATGCCGAGTATCAGGACAGGCTGGTCGATGCCATCGTCGCCGGCATCAAGAGCTATTTCGACAAGCATCCGTTGACCGCACCCGCGCGGCTCACGCGCAATCCATGATCTACGACCTGCTGGGCAAGACGGCGCCGGGACTCGACGCGCCGATCGACGTTCTTGAAGCCTGTCATCAGCGCATTGCCTCACAGTGCGACACGCTCGAAAAACTGCTCGCCCATCTGCCCCTGCATGGCGCGGACAGGCAGGCGCAGCAGGCGGCCCGCGCAGTGCTGCGCTATTTCGATGTGGCGGCTGTGCACCATCACGACGACGAGGAGCGGAATCTCTTCCCGCTGCTGCAGGCGGCACACGCGCCCGGCGCATGCGAACTGGCCGAGACGCTCACGCTTGAGCACGAGGAACAGGCCAGGCTCTGGCGAAGTTTGCGTATCCAGCTTGCGGCAATCGAAACGGGTGCGTCCGCCGCACTGGACGCGGCACGGGCGAGCCGCTTCATCGACGCCAACCGTGCCCACCTGGCATTCGAAAACACCCACGTCCTGCCGTTGGCGCGCGTGGCGCTGGATGCGGCCGCGTTGCAGCGGCTGGGGCGCGCAATGGCGGCACGACGCGGGCTCGACTACCCCGGCGCGACCACATGAGCATCCGCGTTCTGCCTGATGTGCTGATTTCGCAGATCGCCGCCGGCGAGGTTATCGAACGTCCTGCCGCCGCGCTGAAGGAAATTCTCGAAAACAGCCTCGACGCCGGCGCGACCGACATCAGGATCGATCTTGAACAAGGCGGCGTCAAACGGATCCGGGTAGCCGACAACGGCAGCGGCATCGCGCGCGACCAGCTGATGCTGGCGATGACGCGCCATGCCACCAGCAAGATTGCCAGCCTGGCCGACCTGGAGCAGGTGGCGAGTCTGGGCTTCAGAGGAGAGGCTTTGGCGTCGATTGCGGCCGTGGCGCGGGTGACTCTGACCAGCCGCTGCGCCGACACCTCGCATGCCTGGTCAGTGACTGTCGAAGGCGGACGAATGGAAACCCCCATACCGGCAGCGCGAGAAACCGGCACCACGCTCGACGTGCAGGACCTGTTTTTCAACACGCCTGCCCGCCGCAAGTTTCTCAAAACCGAGGCTACCGAATACGCACATTGTGCCGAGACGGTGCGGCGCGCGGCGTTGGCGCATCCGTCCACAGCCTTCACCCTGAGCCACAACGGCCGCGTGCAGGCGCGCCATGCCTCGGGAAACGCCGCCGCCCGGATGCGTCAGGTGCTGGGCGAGGCATTCGAGTCGCAGGCCATTGCGGTCGAAGCGGCGGCGGGCGCACTCAGGGTAAGCGGCTGGGTGATCCGTCCGGCCGCGGCCACGGCGAGCCGGGATAGCCAGCACGTGTTCGTCAACGGGCGTTACGTGCGGGATAAGCTCATCGTCCACGCGCTGAAGGAAGCTTATAAGGATGTGCTGCATCAGCAGCTGAATCCGGCGTATTGTCTTTTCATCGAAATACCGCCTGATGCGGTGGACGTGAACGTGCATCCCGCGAAAACCGAAATCCGCTTCCGCGATGCGCGCAGCGTGCACCAGTTCCTGTTCCATGCGGTCGAGCGTGTGCTGGCCCGTCCGGCGCAGGTTGGTTCGCAGCCTGCGCCGCTGCAGGCCGACACCGCATATCGCGCGTCCCGGCAGGCAGCCATGCCCCTGCATGTCGACGAGTCCATGGCTTTCTATGCGCCGCTTGCTGCGGAAGCAAAAGCGCACGCAGGAAATTCCAGCGATCCGCTTGTGCCTGCGCCCCCCGCCTTGCCGGTCGGCGGCCCGGAAGAGGTTCCTCCGCTGGGGTTTGCGCTGACCCAGTTGCACGGCGTTTATATCCTGGCGGAGAACGCGCAGGGCCTGGTGCTGGTGGACATGCATGCGGCGCACGAACGGGTAGTCTACGAAAAGCTCAAAGCGGCGCTCGATGCGCGCGCAGTCCCTGCGCAGACACTCCTGATTCCGGTGGCGCTGACCGCGGACGCGCGCGACGTGGCCGAGCTTGAACCGCATCTCGCAGCCCTCCGTGACATCGGCTTTGAGCTGTCGATCACCTCGCCGACGTCGGTGGCAGTCCGCGCCGTGCCCTGGCTGCTGAAAGACGCCGATCCGGTCGAACTTACTCGCAGCCTGCTGCGCGAGGTGGCGGAATTCGGCGTGGCCCGGTTGCTCGCCGAACGACGCAACGAGCTGCTCGCCACGCTGGCCTGTCACGGCGCGGTGCGCGCCAACCTCCGCCTCACCCTGCCCGAAATGAACGCGCTGCTGCGTGACATGGAGGCCACCGAGCGCGCCGGGCAGTGCAATCACGGCCGTCCGACCTGGTTCCAGCTTTCGATGCGCGAGCTCGACGCGATGTTCTTGCGCGGACGCTGAAACGGCTCGGCTATAATCCCGACTTCTTTACTCAAGTATTGGCAGGGCGCGTCATGGACGAACGCAAGATCATTCCCATTCAGGACATCAACGAAACCAGCAACTGCGCGGGCTCGGAGCCGTACGCGCTGATGGTGCTGGGAGATTCCATGCTGCCGGAATTCGAGGAAGGCGAGATCATCGTGGTCGAGCCGTCCGGCCTGGTGAAGGACGGCTCCTACGTGGTGGCTTTTGTCAACGAGGAATACATTTTCCGGCAGATGGTGAAGCACGAGGACGGCTGGATGCTGAAGCCGCTCAACCCGCTTTATCCGAATATTCCCATTGCGGACATCGATGTGGCCAAGGGCGTGGTCATCATGAAAAAACGCCCGGGCAAGCGCAGCGAGCAAAAGCGTTACATTTAATATGAATTGCAATCAATTGTTTTAAAATGAATTTATTAAGCAGGCAATAAATAAGTATTATTGATTAAGCTATCAATGTATTGAATTTATTAGTTGACTAATTAACTCGGGTATATACACTGGAGGCATGTTCAACCGCAGTAGCACACAGGAGAGAAACATGAGTGGACTGATCGCAAATTTCCCGCCCGACGGCGTGGTGACCGTCAACCGGGTGATTCTCAAGCCGTCGTACACGGTGGACGACCTGCAGGAACGCGTCGCTTTCCTCTGCGAGAACGTGAAGACCTACCATTCCGACACCGGTTTTGTCGGTGGCTTCGTGGCTTTGAATTCGGGCGCCGTGTCGAACGAAGGCTCAACCATCGGCCAGGCCGTCGAAAGCCCGATGAAAGGCAAAGAAGCGCTGATCGTGACCTTCTGGACGAGCTTTGAGAATCACGAGAAGTCGCACCGCTCCGAAACCTTCCAGCCGCTGTTCCAGCAGGTGCTGGATCTGTGCGAAAACGGCAACGAAGAGATTGCTTACGAAATGCTCTGGTCGGGCAAAGCTTACAGCCCGGAGGAAATCGAGGCGGCACGCAAGGCCAAGGCCAAATACGCGGCCTGATGGGCTTCAGGCCGGGCAGGATCGCTGCGGCATAATCCCCGCGAATGTCCCATAGCCTGCCACCAGCCGTCTTTCTCATGGGCCCGACCGCGTCGGGCAAAACCGCGCTTGCTGTGCAACTGGCAGCGTGTCTGCCTCTGGAGTTGATCAGCGTCGATTCGGCACTGGTTTATCGCGGCATGAACATAGGCACGGCCAAACCCGACCAAGCCACGCTGGCGCGCGTCCCCCACGCCCTGCTGGATATCCGCGATCCGCACCAGACGTATTCCGCCGCCGCGTTTCGCGAGGATGCGCTCGGCTGCATGGCCGAGATCACCGCGCGTGGCCGCGTGCCGCTGCTGGTCGGGGGAACCATGCTGTATTTTCGCGCGCTGCTCCGGGGGCTGGACGACCTGCCGCGCGCCGACGCGTCGGTGCGAGCCGGTATCGAGGCGGCCGCGCGCGCGCGCGGCTGGCCGGCGCTGCATGACGAACTGGCCGCAGCCGACCCGCTGACCGCTGCGCGTCTGTCCCCCAATGATTCACAGCGCATAGGGCGCGCCCTGGAAGTACTGCGTCTGAGTGGGCAGCCCATGTCGGCCCAGCTCGCGCGCGGCGCCGAAACCTTGCCCTATTCCGTGCTTCAGCTCGCGTTGATTCCTGGCGACCGCGCGGCCTTGCACGAGCGCATTGCCGCGCGCTTCGACGCCATGCTGGCGGACGGTCTTCTCGATGAAGTGCGGGCTCTGCGTGCACGATACCCGCTCACCGCCGACCTGCCCGCCATGCGTGCCGTCGGCTACCGGCAGGCGTGGGCATATCTGGACGGCCGCATCGATGCCACGGCGCTGCGTGAACAGGGAAAGGCGGCGACACGACAACTGGCCAAGCGGCAACTCACCTGGCTGCGGTCCTGGCCGGGGGCGATCATACTGGATAGCCTGGCGGACGATCTGCCGGCGCAGGCGGAAACCCGGGTGCGCCGGTTTCTCGCCCATCCCGCGCACGAGATCAATCCGGCGTAGTCGATACCACTGTTGCCCGCGCGCGTCCGCTGTGAAAACGCAGGCCGATCGTTTCGCCCGGTTTCAGGGCAGATACATCCTGCACTACCGTACCGTCGGCACGCTGCACCAGGCTGTAGCCACGCGCCAGCACGCGCTGGGGATCGAGATGCGCGAGGCTCGCAGCCAGGCGGTCGAGCGTCAGGGCGCGCCGGGTCGAGCCGGCGCTGCGCGCACGAACCAGGCGATTTTCCAGCAAGGACAGTCCGTGCTGCTGTGCGCGGATGAGACAGGCGGGGCTGGCAAGCCGCGCCTGTGCGTTGTCGACCTGTACCTGTCTGCGCTGCTGCTGGGCATGCGCGGCCCGCAGAAGGCGGCCGGACACGAGTTCGAGAGCGGCGCGCCGCAAACGCAACTGTTCGGCAGGATGCAGCAGCCGGCGCGAGAGATGATCGAGGCGCTGGCTGGCGTCTTGCACGCTGCGGGTCTGCGCTGCGGCCAGCTGCCGGGCAAGCGTGGCAAGCTGGCCGAGCAGTTCGTCGCGGTGCGGGCTTGCGAGCTCCGCGGCGGCGGTGGGCGTGGGTGCCCGCAGGTCAGCCGCAAAGTCTGCCAGCGTGAAGTCGGTTTCATGGCCCACGCCGGACACCACGGGCATCGCTGCAGCGGCGATGGCCCGCACCACGGTTTCCTCGTTGAACGGCCACAAATCTTCCAGCGAACCGCCCCCGCGCACCACCAGTAACACGTCGCAATCAGCGCGCGCGCTGGCAGTCTGAATCGCGCCCGCAAGCCGGGGGGCCGCGCCGGCCCCCTGTACCGGCGCGGGATAGAGGATGATGCGCAGGCCCGGCATGCGTCTCGCCAATGCTGTCAGCACGTCGCGCAGGGCGGCTGCCTGCAGGGAGGTGACGACACCCAGGGTGCGCGGAAAACGGGGCAGCGCGCGCTTGCGTGCCGCATCGAACAGACCTTCGGACTCCAGTCTGGATTTGAGTCTGAGAAAGGCTTCGAACAGTTTGCCTGCACCGGCGCGGCGCATCGTCTCGGCGCCCAGCTGGAAATCGCCGCGGGCTTCGTAAAGGGAGGGCAGGGCGCGGATTTTCACGTGATCGCCGTTGGCCGGCGTGAAATCGGCGAACTGGTTGCGGCCGCGGAACATCACGCAGCGCACCTGTGCCTGGTCGTCCTTGAGCGAAAAATACCAGTGGCCCGAAGCGGCGCGGGTGAAGTTGCTGATCTCGCCTTCCACCCACAGCAGCGGCAACTGCGATTCGAGCGCGCGTCGCGCCATGCGGTTGAGTTCGCTCACGGTGAGCACGGGAGCGGTTTCGGCGGTGTCGAACTGTGTCATGGCGCGAGCATACGGGCAGAGCGGGGCGGCAGTCATGCACAGTCTCCAAAAAGTCATGAAAAAATCTTGCATGAACCTATTGACGGCAGCATGGTTTTTATAACTGTCTGATAAATAAATATATTCTTGAGTTGGTCACTTTTTGAGCCGAACCGGTTTTTCCTTTGCGGGCGGGTGTTTAGCGGGTACCGGGCCGGCTTTTGCACAGACTTGTCCACACGATTTGTGGAGAAGTCTTGGCCGGCGGCACCCGCCTGCCGCAACACGGCGCACTTGCCCTGCCTGCGTCCCGGCGCTACATTTTGTGTCTTGACATTTTTTGAGGTGGGTTCACGTGCTAGCCATCATCGAGGCGGCCGGCTGGCCGATCTGGCCGCTGATCCTGGTGTCCGTCATTGCCGTTGCCATCATCATCGAGCGCACCTACAGCCTGCGGGCAAAGGAAGTGACGCCGGACAACCTGCTGTCCGAAACCATCAAGGCCTACCAGGAGCATGGCGTGACCGCCGAACTGCTGAACAGGCTCGCCGAAGGCTCGCCCCTGGGACGCATCTTTGCCACGGCCCTGAAGAACGCGCACTGCTCGCGCGAGGTGATGAAGGAATCCATCGAGGAATCCGGCCGCGCGGTGACGCAGGAACTGGATCGTTTTCTCACATCGCTTGGCACCATCGCCAGTATGGCCCCGCTCATGGGCCTGTTCGGCACGGTGGTCGGCATGATCGAAATCTTTGGCGCGCAAACGGCGGGCGGCACCAATCCGGCGCAGCTCGCGCACGGCATTTCCATTGCCCTTTATAACACCGGCTTCGGCCTCATCATCGCCATTCCGACCATGGCGTTCTACCGGCATTTCCGCCGTCAGGTAGAAGCGCTGGTGGTGGACATGGAACAGCAGGCGATCAAGCTGGTGGAAATCGTCCACGGCGAACGCAAGTAAGAGACCGCCATGAATTTCCGCAAAGGCCGGCGCGAAGACTACCCGGAGATCAACCTGATCGCCTTCATCGACATTCTGCTCGTGATCGTGATCTTTCTCTCGGTGACCACCACTTACGCGCGCTTTGCCGAGCTCAAGATCAACCTGCCGACCAGCGGGGCCGAGCAGACGCCGACCCCGCCCAAGCAGATCGAGGTGGCGGTTGCCGAAAACGGGCGTTACCAGATCGACGATGTCGCCATTGGCGACGCCAGTGTCGAACAACTGGCGCAGGTTCTGAAATCGGCCGCAGCCAACCAGCTGGAACCGGTGGTGGTGATCAATGCCGACGCGCGAGCCGCCCATCAGTCGGTGGTGAATGTGATGGAAGCCGCGCGTCGTGTGGGGCTGGTGCGTATCACCTTCGCCACCCAGACCAATCCTGCCCCCTGATTCCGATGCGGGCGCCTGAGCGTGTGTGGGCGCGCAGGGGCGTGCCGGCGATGCTTTTGTTGCCGCTCGCAGCGTTGTTCAGTGCCGTGGCGGCAATGCGTCGCGCCCTCTATCGAATGCGTCTGCTGCCGCGTGCGGCGATGGGGGTGCCGGTTATCGTGGTGGGCAACATCACGGCTGGCGGCAGCGGCAAGACGCCGCTCGTCATCTGGCTGGTCAATCACCTGCGGGCGCGGGGCCTGCGTCCCGGCGTGGTCAGCCGGGGATACGGCGGTGCGGCACGCGGGTGTGTCGACGTTGACGCCATGCGCTCGCCCACCGAAGTGGGCGATGAACCCTTGCTCGTCCATGTGAAAACCGGTGTGCCCGTGGTGGTGGGTCGAGACCGTGTCGCGGCTGCGCGCACCCTGCTGGCGCGGCATCCGGGTGTCGACGTAATCGTCTCTGATGATGGCTTGCAGCATTACCCCCTGCACCGCAACCTGGAACTGGCTGTCGTCGACGCGAGCGCCGGACTCGGCAACGGCTGGCCTTTGCCCGCGGGACCCTTGCGTGAACCGCCCGCGCGCCTGCGCAGTGTGGACGCCGTGGTGCAGGTGGTGCGGGGTGACCGACCGCCGCGTGACTACGGCGGCATCACGGGCTGGTGGATCGATACCCGGCCCGGCCAGGCGTGGCGTCTGGCGCAGCCACAGCTGCGGGTGGCTTTGACTGATTTGCCGGTTAACAAACCTTGTCTGGCCGTGACCGGCATAGGCCGTCCGCAAGGATTTTTCGACATGCTGGCGCGCGCAGGGCTGCGCTGCGAGACGCGAGCCTTTCCCGATCACCACGCCTTTCGGCCGGGCGAACTGCCCGTCGATAGACTGCTGCTGATGACCGAGAAAGACGCGGTAAAATGCCGTTCGTTTGCGGGAACACACTGGTGGGCGGTCGAGTTGGAGATTGCCCCCGAGGCTGGATTCGTGGCCTGGCTGGATCAGAAAATCACGGCAATCGTCAGCCGGGTTGACGCACGGGAGGGTTGTATCGATGCGCGCAACAGACTGGAAGGATAGGCGCCATCCCTGTCGCTGGGAGGCTTCGTCGGACGAGGCTGGATTCTGGGTGCCCGATCGCTCGGAAATCGTCACGCAGTTTTTTACCCGCTACCTGTTTTTCTCGCTGGCGGTGATCTATTTCTCCACCCTGGATAGCGTAAGGCCGGTGCTGTTCGGGCTTGAATATCTCTTGCTCGCCCTGGGGGGGTATTTCATCATCAACAGCTGGTTTTTTCTGCTGGCCCTGAAACGCGTGACCTTGCTGCGCATCCGCAGTGCCATGGCGATCGATCTGATCATCGTCACCCTGTGTGTCCTGCATGATCCCAATCCCATCCCGCCGTCGGCACTGGCATTTCTGATGGTGCTGCTGGGTAACGGCATGCGCTACGGCATGCGGCTGTTTGCCGAGGTGCTGGCGGGCGCCATACTCGGCATGGCCCTGGCCTTTGCCTTGCGCTACCGGTTGGGCGGGTTCGATGTGACGGCAGGCGATGTTTTCTTCGGCATCTTCTGGGTCACGCTTGCACTGTATGCCTACATCCTGATGGGACGGATCGAGGGGCAGCGCCAGCAGCTCGATTATCGCAGCCGTTTCGATACGCTCACCGGCCTGCTCAACCGGCACGGCCTTCTGGCGGCGTCGGATCAGATCTTCGACAAGTCCGACGCGAGCCTGCCAGCCACGGTGCTATTTGCCGATCTCAACCGCTTCAAGGAAATCAACGACCGCTACGGACACGGTGTGGGTGACCGCGTGCTGGCCGAATTCGGCCAGATTTTCAGCGAATCGGCCGACATGGGCGTATGCGGTCGCTGGGGCGGGGATGAATTCGTCGCCGTGCTGCCGCTGCGCGACGAAGCCACGGTGCATCGCATCTTCGAGCGCATCGAGACGCGCACCGAAGTCTGGAGCCAGAGCAACGGCCTGCCGATGGATGTCAGCCTGGGCGTGGCCCACGCCCCGCGCGACGGCCACGATCTGGTGACGCTGCTGGCCGTGGCGGACATCCATCTCTACCAAAGCAAGGCACGCCGCGACGAAACCCGCGCCTCGCCGATCTACAGGACATTTGCCAATGAACCCGAAGCTACTTGAAATCCTGGTCTGTCCGGTCTGCAAAGGGCCGCTCGACTGGAAAAAATCCGTGCCCGAACTGATCTGCCACGCGTGCCGCATTGCCTATCCGGTTCGAGACGACATCCCGGTGATGTTGCCCGAAGAGGCCCGCCAGCTCACGGCTGACGAAATTCACGGCGGCTGATATGCATTTCCGGGTTGTCATTCCCGCGCGCTACGCATCCAGCCGGCTACCGGGCAAGCCGCTGGCCGACATTGCAGGCAAACCCATGATCCTGCACGTGCTGGAGAAGGCGCTGGAAGCCGGCGCCGAATCGGTCGTGGTGGCCACGGACGACGTGCGTGTGCAGGCGGCCGTCGAGGCGGCGGGGCATGCAGCCTTGATGACCTCGCCCGAGCATCGCTCCGGCACCGAGCGCCTGGTCGAAGTGGTGGAAATGATGGGCTGGGCTGATGACGCGCTGCTGGTCAACGTACAGGGCGACGAGCCGCTGATCGACCCGGCGCTTATCCGCGAGGCGGCACGGCAACTGGTTCTGCACCCCGATGCGGTGATGGCGACACTGGCGCATCCGATCCACGATCATGACGACTTCATGAATCCGAACGTGGTCAAGGTAGTGCCCGACGAAGCGGGCTACGCCCTCTATTTCAGCCGCGCGCCCATTCCCTGGCCGCGGGATGCCTTTGCCGCATACGGCTCCACATGGGCTTCAGCCGGTAGTGGGCCGGAGTCCTTTGCGGCCCGGCGGCCGATGCCGCACGAACTCGGCGCGCTGCGCCACATCGGCCTGTACGCTTATCGCGCCGGCTTTCTGCGCATCTATGCCGGCCTTGCTGTCTCGCCGCTGGAGCGGTACGAGCTGCTCGAACAACTGCGGGTGCTCTGGCACGGCTACCGCATCAGTCTGGGCACGACAACCCGCGCGCCTGCTGCCGGTGTCGATACACCGGACGACCTGGCGCGGGTTCGCGCCCTGTTTGCAGCCTCTTGAATCGCTGAATAAAATTTTTTGAGTGTTGTCCTGCCTGGGCTTGGCTTAGGCTAGGAAAGTTTTTCGATCCAAGCAATTTCAACTCAAGAACCAGGGAGACTGTGATGCGTTTGATCCTGTTGGGCGGCCCGGGCGCGGGCAAAGGCACCCAAGCCAATTACATCAAGGAAAAGTACAACATTCCGCAGATTTCCACCGGCGACATGCTGCGTGCGCAGATCAAGGCCGGCACCGAACTGGGCATGAAGGCCAAGGCCATCATGGACGCGGGGGGGCTTGTATCCGACGACATTATCATCGGCATGGTCAAGGCCCGCCTCGCGGAAGCGGACTGCAAGAACGGTTACCTGTTCGACGGCTTCCCGCGCACCATTCCTCAGGCCGAGGCGATGAAGGCCGCCGGCGTGCCGATCGATTTTGTGGTCGAGATAGACGTGGCCGACGAGGAAATCATCAAGCGCATGTCTGGCCGCCGCGTGCACCTGGCGTCTGGCCGCACCTATCACGTCGTATTCAATCCCCCCAAGGTGCCAGGCAAGGACGACGTCACGGGCGAGGACCTGATCCAGCGTGACGACGACCAGGAAGAAACCGTGAAAAAGCGCCTGGCTGTCTATCACGCGCAGACCGAACCGCTGGTCAAGTACTACGGCGACTGGGCCGCGCGCGGGGAGCCCGGCGCACCCAAATACGTCAAGATCTCCGGCGTCGGCAAGGTCGAAAGCATCCGCGATTCGATCTTTGCCGCGCTGGGCTGAATCACGCCGGCGGGATGAAAACCGGCTCGAATCGGCAGCAGTCCGAATCCGGCACGCATGGCCGATGCGGAATCGGGCATGCCCATGTCTGACGACACCTGATGTGCAAGGCCAGCCCTGTTCTGCGAGCAGGGCTGGCCTTTTTACTTTCTGGCATTTCTTCGCAACCATAAAGGAGACAACACCATGGCGAAAAAAATGAACGCCTTTTACGCGCAGTCTGGCGGCGTCACAGCCGTTATCAACGCCTCGGCCTGCGGTGTGATCGAAACCGCGCGCAAGCACAAGGACGTCATCGGCAAGGTCTACGCCGGCCGCAACGGCATCATCGGCGCACTCACCGAGGATCTCATCGACACCAGCAAGGAATCGGCCGCAGCGATCGCCGCGCTGCGCAGCACGCCGTCGGGCGCCTTCGGCTCCTGCCGCTTCAAGCTGAAGTCGCTGGAAGCCAACAAGCGCGAATACGA
>JAIWOL010000093.1 GCA_020216925.1 Thiobacillus sp.
CCCCCACCCCGATCACGTCGGAAAGTTGATTAACCCAGGGGGTCAATTCCAGATGTCGTCAGGGGGTTAAATCTGCGTGTCGCTTGACATGCGCTGTATGCCAACGCGGGCGACGCGGCCGCACGCGAGAGGATGGCCTACGCCGCGATGGTCTCTGGCATCACGCTGGCTCAGGTCGGCCTGGGTTCGGTACACGGTCTTGCGGCACCGCTGGGGGCATTCTTCCCTATCCCGCATGGCGTCGCCTGTGGCACGCTGGTGGCGACGGCAACCCGGGTCAACATCGAGGCTCTGCGCGCCCGTGCGTCCAACCATCCAGCTCTCGACAAATACGCCCAGGTCGGTCGGCTGCTCGTCCGGCAGGGCGATCTGTCGCGCGACGAAGCCCATGACGCGCTTGTCGACACCCTGTTCGGCTGGACCCGCGCACTCCGGCTGCCGACACTCGACCACTACGGCGTCCGCGCCGCCGACATCCCGCGCATCGTCGCCAACAGCCGGGGCAGCAGCATGAAGACCAATCCTGTTCTGCTGGATGATGCTGAAATCACGGCAATCGTGGCAGCCCGACTCTCAAGTTGAACGCGCGGCAATCCGCTAACCCCTCGATCACACAACCTGCTGGAGCCCACCATGACTGGCGGCCTGATCTTGCTGATTATCCTTTTACTGCTTGCCGTCTTTGGCGTGTTCGTCTTCAACCAGCTCGTGCAGCTGAAGCACAACGTTGGCAAGGCCTGGTCGAATATCGACATTCTTCTCAAGCAGCGTCACGACGAATTGCCCAAGCTGGTCGAAACCTGCAAACAGTACATGCAGTTTGAGCAGGAAACGCTGGAAAAAGTGATGAGCGCGCGCAGCCAGGTGGCCAGCGCCCGCGAATCCCGCAATATCTCGGCGCTGGGCCAGGCTGAAGGGGCGCTGAGGTTGGGCCTGGGAAACCTGTTCGCGGTGGCGGAGGCTTATCCTGAACTGAAGACCAACGAAACTTTCCAGCGTCTCCAGGCCCGCATCAGCGGCCTGGAAAACGCCATTGCCGACCGCCGCGAGTTCTACAACGAATCCGTCAATGTCAATAATGTCCGCGTCGAACAATTTCCCGACACGATCATTGCGCGGCTCTTCGGTTTTCGGCAGTTTCCGCTGCTGCGTTTTGCGGCAGAGGAAAAAAAGGACGTCGACATGAAGCATCTGTTCAATAGCTGATGCTGCGCCTTGCCGCTCAGGCGATCTGGAAACACGATCTCGCCAATTTCGCCCTCACCGGCGGCAATCTGCTGTTTCTCCTGCTGGGCTTCAAGTTGGGCTCCCCCGCCGGCTGGATGATGGTATTTGCGCTTGTAGGCGCCACCAGCGCCTGGGCCTGGCTGGCCAATCTGCGACGCTACAGAACGGTTGCCGACACCCCCACATCCCGGATAGTTTCCGCCCCACAGGGCTATGTCGAAATCTTCGGCCGAGGCAGGCAGCCACCGGGCTTCCAGTTGCTCAGTCCGATCACCGGGCTGCCCTGCCTGTGGTACCGCTACGTCATCGAACACCGTGATGACAATCGATGGCGCGTGATCGAATCGGGAATATCGGAAGACACTTTCGGCGTGGACGACGGAAGCGGCCAGATTCTGGTCGATCCGGAAGGCGCAGAAATCCTCACCACGCGCAAGCAAGTCAGCAGGCAGGGGCGCTATCGCCGCACGGAATGGACGCTCATAGAGAACGAGACGATTTATGTCGTCGGCGAACACGTCACGCTGGGCGGCCCCCATGCCAGGCTCGACAAGAAATCCGACCTTGCCGATCTTCTGGCCGACTGGAAACGCGACAAAGCCGCCCTGCTCGCCCGTTTCGACGCCAATCGCGACGGCGAGATCAGCCTCGACGAATGGGAAAATGCGCGCAAGGCGGCGGCAGATGAAGTGGATCGCGCCCATTTCGACATCCGCCTGAAAGACGGCGTGCATCTCATGCGCAAACCCGCGCACGGACGTCCCTACCTGATAGCCAACCGCGATATGCATGCGCTCGTTCGCCACTACCGGCTATGGAGCTGGGCTCACCTGATCCTGCTCGGTGCGGCGCTTGCCGCCTTCGCCTTGCTCTGAGCGGCGAGGCACCTATATTGAGAGGACGGAGGTCAGCCCATGAAACAGCCCATTCCTGAAACGCCCGCCGAATACGACCACACCCGCATCGTGGAAAGACCCGATGGTGTTTACTGGATAGACGCTGAAACTGGCGAGGAATACGGCCCCTTCCCCAGTCTCTTCGAAGCCATCGAGGACATGGAATACACCGCGGACAGCGACTACGAGCCCGGAGAAACCCTGGAAGAAGCCGAAGACGAACTCGGCATCACCAGCTGGATCGACCCGGATACCGGCGACCCGGGTGAAATCTCCCACCGTCCCATCGACTAGAACCTGTCATCCGCGGCCTGCGCAGCCGCGCCGCAGTTCAGCGCCCCCCTTCCGCCGCACGCGCTTCACGTTCGAAATGGTTGTCGCGATACGGGTCCCCTCCGCGCAACCAGGCAACCGCGCCTGCCAAGGGGTACAAAACCAACATCAAAACGCCCCAGCGCTCGAACTGCCGCACATGCGCGCGCTCGTGCACACGGGTGGCGTCAAGCGATTCGATGCTGTCGCCCAGCACGACATGCCCGAAAGTGATCGCGGCGACCGGCCCGCTGAAAGGCAAGCCTGCCTGCAGCACCCACGCAGGCCAGCCCCCCCATGCTTCCACCACGCCCGCCGCGCGCTGCCAGTGCCCACCGCTGATACGCGCGAGCATGGCAAGCAGCATCCCCAGCGCGCTCACCGGCAGCGGCCAGAGATAACGCAGCAAACGGAACATCAGTTATCGAGTGCGCCGGCAAACCAGCGCGCGTCATGCATGCCCTCGCGCACAAAATGCTCGCGCGCCCGCTCCAGCTGCGTCGTGGTACCCGCGGCATAGACGTCGAAGCGGTGCAGGTCGGGATAGTCCAGGACAATCGCACGCAGCGCGGCATCCAGATCAACAGCGGGGGGATGCGGAATGTAGCTGAAGTTATCGAGCGCATCGGCCCACGCTCGACAGAGATTGTCCTGGTAATGCCCCGCCGCATCGGCCAGCCAGTGCAGATCCATTGATTCAGCCAGATCCAGCGACATGGCGTGCTGCACCAGGCTCTTGATCGGGGCGAAGCCTGCGCCAAACGCCAGGAAAATCACCGGACGCGGCGAATCCTCATCCAGCACGAATTCGCCAAACGGCCCTTCCACCTCGACCGTATCGTTGGCCTTCAGCGTCGTGAACAGTATTTCGGCGAACGCATCGCCCGCGCGGCGCGGCACCTGCACTTCGATATGGCGATCTTCGCAAGGGCAGCTTGCGATGGCGTAACGCCCGCTCGCGCCGTTCACCCGCAACTGGATGCTCTGCCCCCCCAGAAAACGCAAGCGCTGGCTGCGCGGTGCCAGGATGTGCAGAGCGGCCATCTGCGGATTGAACACTTCCACCGACTTCACCCTGGTCTGCAAGGTCTGCACGGGAATATCGCGCGCGCCCGCCACATTGGCTTCGATCACCACGTCGTTCACCGGGGCGTACGAACACAGCAGGATGACGCCCCTATCCTTTTCGGCTTGCTTCAGCACGTAGTCGTGGGCATGCACCTTCTTCACCTCGCCCGACACCAGCCGCGCCTTGCAGTCGCCGCAATTGCCGTTGCTGCACCCGTAGTTGAGCGAGACGCCATTGCGCAGCGCGGCTTCGAGCAGCGTGTCGTTGCCCTCCACATAGAACTCGTGGCCGCTGGGCTGAATGGTGACGTGGGCAGACATGATCCTCAGTATCCTTTCGCGCGCAATGAGCGCCTGCGCCAACGCGGCGTCTGCCGGTGCCTCGGCCAGGTTGCGCAGCAGAAAAGCGCGCACCGTGTGCAGCGCATGGCGCGTCTCCTCGCTGCTGTCTTCCTCGATTTCGTCGATTTTCTCATCCAGCCAGGTCATCACATTCGAGTAATGGGCCAGCAAGGCTTTCGCGGCCGCGTAATCGTTGCCCAGCTCGGTCAGACGCGCCGCCAGCACCTCCTTGTCCGGCAGCGCACGTTCCAGCACGCGCTTGGCAAAAGCCTTGTCCTTGATCTCGTTGACACGGCGCAGCTCGGCGTCGTCGTCCCATTTCACATCGGGGAACACGCGCAGCAGTTCATCGAATTCCACCATGCCGTCGAAAGTGGCCAGCGAGCCGCCGCGGATCATTTCCTGCAAGGCATGACGTGACTGGCCCACCAGACGGGCAACGCGCGAAAGCGGTAACAGATGGCTCATGCGGCGAGTCTACTCCGCGTTGCGGCGCAGATAAAAACGGCAATTTATCAGATTCTGAATCAGTGATGCTCCGGGCTCATTACAATTTCGCCATGCCCGTCATCGCCACCCGCCCCTGCCCCACTGAAATCCGCACCACCCTTGAACAGGCCGGTTTGCCCGCCGCCTGGGCCCGGCTGTATGCCGCCCGCGGCGTAACGCACCCTGACCAGGTTGCGCACCGCCTGCCCGGCCTGCTGCCGCCCACCGGCCTGCTGCACATCGAACGCGCATCCTCGCTGCTTGCCGACGCTCTCGCTGCCCGCAAAAAACTGCTGATCGTCGCCGACTACGATGCCGACGGGGCCACCGCCTGCGCGGTGGCGGTTCGCGGCCTGCGGCTCTTTGGCGCGCAGGTCGACTACCTCGTGCCCAATCGCATCGAACATGGCTACGGCCTGTCGCCCGCGCTCGTCGAACTCGCTGCCGCGCGCCAGCCCGGCCTTATCATCACCGTCGACAACGGCATTGCCGCCCTCGACGGCGTGGCCGCAGCCAATGCGCGCGGCATCCCGGTCCTGGTCACCGACCACCATCTGGCCGGGGACACCCTGCCCGACGCCGCCTGCATCGTAAATCCCAACCAGCCCGGCTGCGGCTTTGCCTCAAAGAACCTGGCCGGCGTCGGTGTCATGTTCTATGTACTCCTCGCACTACGGGCCGAGCTGCGCGCGCGCGGGACCTACGCCCACGCAGCCGAACCCGACTTGCGTTGCCTGCTCGATCTGGTCGCGCTCGGCACCGTGGCCGACGTGGTGAAGCTCGACGCCAACAATCGCACGCTCGTCGCGCAGGGCCTGGCACGCATGCGCGCAGGGCGGGCCTCGCCCGGCATCAACGCGCTGTTCCGCGTAGCCGCGCGTGATCCCGCACGCGCTACCGTGTTCGATCTCGGCTTCATGCTCGGCCCCCGGCTCAACGCCGCCGGCCGCATCGACGACATGGCGCTGGGTATCGAATGCCTGCTCGCCGATGACCCCGTCACCGCCCTCGGCTTCGCCCGCCAGCTCGACAGCCTCAACCGCACACGCCGCGATGTCGAAGCCGGCATGCTCGAACAAGCACTCGCCATCCTCGCCACCTTCAATCCCGCTGACAGCCACACACTCGTCGCCTATCAGCCCGACTGGCATGCCGGCGTCATCGGCATCCTCGCCTCACGCCTCAAGGACAAATTCCATCGCCCCACGCTGGTCTTTGCGCAAGCCGGCGACGGCACACTCAAAGGCTCCGGCCGTTCCATTCCCGGCCTGCACCTGCGCGACGCACTCGACCTCGTCGACCGCCGCCACCCCGGGCTCATCCTCAAATTCGGCGGCCATGCCATGGCAGCCGGCCTGACCCTGGCAGCCGACGGCTACGACACCTTTGCCTCCGCCTTCGAAACCGTGGTACGTCACCTGCTCGACCCCGCCGACCTCGAAGGCCGCATCGATACCGATGGCGAACTGCCCGCAAGCGAACACAGCTATGCACTCGCCGAAGCCTTCGACCTGGCTGTCTGGGGACAAGGTTTTCCCGCGCCACTTTTCACCGGCGTGTTCGATGTCGTCGCACAACACGTCGTGGGCGAGAAGCATCTCAAGCTCAAACTCATGCGCGACGACCAGGTCTTCGATGCCATGCGCTTCTCTCACCCCGACCCCTTGCCCGACCGCATCCGCGCGGTCTATGCCCTCATGACAAACGAATTCAACGGGCAGCAGTCGCTGCAACTCAAGGTACAGCACTGGGAAGCGGCCTAGGACGGAACCGGGCGCAAGCCCTATGCAAAACCGGGCCAAGGCTTGCACTTGCATCTTGCACCCCGCCCCCTGAAACTATCGACATGCCCCCCATCACCCTCGCGCTCATCCTGCTCAATGTTCTGGTTTATGCCCTGAGCGTATTCACCGGCCCGGATATCGTTCGCACCTTTGGCCTGTGGCCTCCGGGGACAAACGGCGTATTTCATTACTGGCAGCTCGTTACCTACAGTTTCCTGCATGGATCGTTGCTGCATCTGGTGTTCAACATGATCGCCATCGCCATGTTCGGCTCGGAGCTGGAGCGCCGCTGGAGCGATCTGCGTTATCTGCTGACCTACCTGCTCAGCGTGGTCGTGGCGGCCATGACCCAGATTGCCGTCAGCGGCTATTTCACCCAGGCAGGCGGGCCGGTCATCGGCGCGTCGGGCGGCGTGTTTGGCCTGCTGCTCGCCTATGCGCTCTATTTTCCCAACCGGATCGTCACCTTCATCTTCCTGCCCTTCATCCGCATTCCCGCGCGCACCTTCGTGCTGGGCTACGGCGCGATCGAGCTGTTTCTGGGCGTGACGGGCACTGCCGCAGGCGTCGCCCACTTCGCGCATCTGGGCGGCCTGTTCGGCGGCTGGCTGGGCGTGCAGTATTTCAGGGGGCGGGGGGTCTTCGGAGCGCGCCGCTAGGCGCGGCAAGATTCAAGGCACAAGTTTCGAACCCGCAGATCGGCAATACCTTGCCGACCATGCGGCTGGAGATATGCGATGCGTCGGCAAAGTATTGCCGACCTACGGCTTCGTGAATCAAGATTCAAGCGCGGCTGGAGCGATGCGTCGGCAAAGTATTGCCGACCCACGGCTTCGTGAATCAAGGTTCAAGCAAGGCTAGGCCAGGGCGGTTTCCTTGCATCTTGAATCTTGCGTCTTGCATCTCACACGTAGCCGTCCGGATTCTGCGACTGCCAGCGCCACGCATCCGCGCACATGCGCGGCAGGTCATACACCGCGCGCCAGCCCAGGTCGCGCGCGGCGCGCGCGGGGTCGGCCCAGCACTGCGCCACGTCGCCGGCACGGCGGGCGACGATCTCGTAGGGCACCTTCTTGCCGCTGGCGGCTTCAAAGGCGCGCACCATGTCGAGCACGGACACGCCGCGGCCCGTGCCCAGGTTCCAGGTGTGCACGCCGCCCGCCTTGTGGTGCAGCCGGTTCAGCGCCGCCACGTGGCCGCGCGCCAGATCGACCACATGGATGTAGTCGCGCACGCCGGTGCCGTCCGGTGTGGGATAGTCGCCGCCGAACACGTTGAGATGCGGCCGCCGGCCCACCGCCACCTGCGCGACGTAGGGCATGAGATTGTTGGGAATGCCGCGCGGGTCCTCGCCGATCAGGCCCGATTCGTGCGCGCCCACCGGATTGAAATAGCGCAAGAGCGCAATCGTCCAGCCGTCGTCCGCGCGCGCGATGTCGCGCAGCATCTCCTCGATGAAGAGCTTGGAACGGCCATAGGGGTTGGTCGCCGACAGCGGAAAATCCTCGGTGATCGGCACCGTCGCGGGATCGCCGTACACCGTGGCCGACGACGAGAACACCACCGACTTCACCCCTGCCTCGGCCATCGTCTCGAACAGCGCGATGCTGCCGCCGATGTTGTTGTCGTAATAGAGCAGCGGCTTTTCCACCGACTCGCCCACCGCCTTCAGCCCCGCGAAATGCACCACCGCGTCGATCGCGTGCCTCGCAAACAGCGCGCGCAGCGCCGCGCGGTCGCGAATGTCGCCCCGCACGAATTCCACCCGCCGGCCGGCGATCTGCGCCACACGCTCGAGCGACTTCTCACTGCTGTTCGACAGATTGTCGAACACCACCACCTCGTGGCCCGCCTCCAGGCATTCCACCGCGGTATGCGAACCGATATAGCCGGTGCCGCCGGTCAACAGTACGTTCAATTGGACTCCCTGATGATTGTGGGCAGCCCAAACAGGCCGACCTGTGTCATTTTTACCCCGCGAAGATTACAGGCCTGTGCTGCCCGTGCACCTGCAATCACGCTAAGCTGCTTCGAGTTCCACATGAACACGCCGGCCGATGGCGGTCGCAATATTCACCAGCGCATCCAGCGAAAACCGCGACACGCGCCCGCGCAGCAAATCGTTCATGCGCGGCTGCGTCACGCCGCAGCGTGCAGCCGCATCGGCCTGCGTCCAGCCGTTTTCGGCGATGATCGCGGCGATCTGCTGCATGAGCTCGGCCCTCGCCCTCAGATTGGCCGCCTGCTCGGGGGTATCTGCCAAGGCGTCCCACACACTGTCGTAGCTTTCCTTCCTGCTCATTTTCTGCCTTTCATCCATTGTGCGTAACGTTCCTTGGCAATATCGATATCGTGCCTCGACGTCGTCTGCGTCTTTTTCTGGAATGCGTGAAGCACGACCACTTCGTTCTTCAATCGCGCCGTGTAGATCACACGATAGGTTCCCGTATCGTCCCAAATCCTGATTTCCTCCACACCCTTGCCTATGGAGGGCATCGGTTTGAAATCATCCGGCTGACCGCCCCGCTGCACCTTGTCCAACTGGTAGCCCGCATCCTGCCGGGCATCCTCGGGAAAATCCCGCAGACACTTGAGCGCATTGCCCAGAAATCGTATCGGCTTCATCCGGCAAAAATATACTTGTTTGGATATATTTCAGCAATAGCCAGAAAAACGCTCACGCCCCCATGCACAGCGCCAGCGCCTCCCGCCAGTTGCGCAGGCGCAGGCCAAACGCCTGCTCCAGCCGGCCGTTGTCCAGCCGCGAATTGAGCGGGCGTCGCGCCGGCGTGGGGTAGTCGCGGCTGGAAATGGGCACGAGGCGCGCCGGCGTCATGGTTTTGTCGAACGCATCCAGCGCCAGGATTGCCTCGGCGAAGCCGTGCCACGAGGTCTCGCCCGCGTTCGTCATGTGATACACGCCCCAGCGCGATTCGTCCTTGTCGCGCAGATGCACCAACACCTGTGCGGTTGCCTCGGCGAGGTCGCGGCACCAGGTCGGCGCGCCGATCTGGTCGGCGACGATTTTCAGTTCTGGCCGCTCGCGCATCAGGCGGCGCATGGTCAGCAGAAAATTGCCGCCGCGCGCGCCGTACACCCACGACGTGCGGAAAATCAGGTGCCGGCAGCCCGCCGCCGCAATCGCACGCTCCCCTGCCAGCTTGGTCGCGCCGTACACATTGAGCGGGCCGGTCGCATCGTCCTCGCGCCAGGGCGCCTCCCCCGACCCGTCGAACACGTAGTCGGTGGAGTAATGCACCAGCAGCGCGCCCAGCCGGGCCGCCTCTTCCGCCAGCACCCCCGGCGCCACCGCATTCACCGCGTGCGCCCGGTCTGGTTCGCTCTCGGCTGTATCCACCGCCGTGTACGCGGCCGGGTTGACGATGATCGTCGGGGCAATCGACCGCACCGCCGCACGCACCGCGCCGGCATCCGCCAGATCCATCAAGCGCGAATCCAGCGCCACCACCTGGCCCAGCGCCCCCAGCGTGCGGCGCAGCTCCCAGCCCACCTGGCCGCTGGCGCCGGTGAGGAGGATTTTGGGGGTGAGCGGGGAGCGGTGAGCGGTAAGCGGCGAGTGGGGCGTGGTGGTCATGCGTAGGTCTCGGCGTCTTTCAGCAGCGGCAGGGCGCTGTCCTTGTCGGACAGGGTGGGCGGGGCTTCGAGCGGCCACTCGATGGCGATCTCCGGGTCGTCCCAGCGCACGCCGCGATCCCACTGCGGCGCATAGCAGACCGTGGTCTTGTAGAGGAAATCCGCGGTGTCGCTCAACACCAGGAAACCGTGCGCGAAGCCGGGCGGAATCCACAGCATGCGGTGGTTGTCCGCCGACAGCTCAACCCCCACCCAGCGCCCGAAGCGCGGCGACGCGCGACGCACATC
>JAIWOL010000035.1 GCA_020216925.1 Thiobacillus sp.
TATGGACTGCCCGTGCTGGAAAAGATATGGGCGATGACGCCGCCGAAGGAAGCCGACCCACACAGGGCACCGCCGCCGCCCAAGAACTACGGCGCGGACATTTCAACACTCATCCGCATGATCGAGGCGGGTGAGCTTTGATCCCGTTTCAACCAACTTTTACGAATAGCCAAGTTTTTCAGCAGATGCGGGATTTGAGATACGCCGAGAACTCTGCGCTCACTTCATGGTGCTTGAGCGCGTATTCCACGGTGGCCTGCAAGTAGCCAAGCTTGCTGCCGCAGTCGTAGCGGATGCCATCGTAGGCGTAGGCCAGTACCTGCTGTTCCCTGAGCAGCGCGGCAATGGCGTCGGTCAGCTGGAGTTCGCCGCCGGCGCCCGGCTGCAGGTGTTCGATGTGGTGAAAGATGCGTGGCGTAAGAATGTAGCGCCCCACGACACCCAGGGTGGACGGCGCCTCTTCGGGCCTGGGTTTTTCAACGATCGCGTTGACGCGAGAAATCCGTTCGGCCATGGAGGTGGCATCGACTATGCCGTAGGCGGCGGTCTCCTCTCGCGGCACCTCCTGAACACCCAGCACCGAACACTGGTAGTAGTTGTACTGGTCGACCATCTGCTTCATCACCGCCGGCTTGCCGTCGAGCAAGTCGTCGGCCAGGATAACGGCGAAGGGTTCGTTGCCCACCACCGGCTGCGCGCAGAGTACGGCGTGACCCAGGCCCAGCGCTTCGGCCTGGCGGATATAGATGAAATTGACGCCAGCCGGCCGGATCGACTGCACCAGTTCGAGCACGCGGTGCTTGTTGCGCGCGGCGAGCTCGGTTTCCAGTTCGTAGGCCTTGTCGAAATGGTCTTCGACGGTACGTTTGGTACGGCTGGAGATAAAGATGATGTCGGTGATGCCGGCATCCATCGCTTCTTCGACCGCGTACTGGATCAGCGGCTTGTCGACGATGGGAAGCATTTCCTTGGGGCTGGCCTTGGTGGCGGGCAGGAACCGGGTGCCGAGCCCGGCAACGGGGAATACGGCTTTTTTCACTTTTTGCATCTGTCGCTTTCCTGGTTGATTTGAATCAAAAATCGATGTTCTTCTGCTCCGCTACTTGGTCGTCGGCCAGCAGCGCCAGCAGCGCGGTCTCGTCGAGGATGGTCACGCCGAGTTCCCGCGCTCTCGCCAGCTTGCTGCCTGCTTCCGCGCCGGCAACGACGTAGTCTGTTTTTTTCGACACCGAGCCGGCAACCTTGCCGCCCGCCGCCTCGATCCTGTCCCTGGCCACATCACGCGTCAACGTGGGCAGGGTACCGGTCAGCACCAGCGTCTTGCCGGCAAGCTTACCCGCCGATTGTTGCACGCCGGCGGTTTCAGGCCATGTCACGCCGGCTTCGCGCAGCCGCTGCACCACATCGAGATTGTGCGGCTCGGCGAAAAATTGCTGGATCGATTCCGCCACGATGGGGCCGACATCGCGCACGGCGAGCAAATCGTCTCGGCTTGCGGTGATGAGCGCATCGAGCCGGCCAAAATGCCGCGCCAGATCCTTGGCCGTTGTCTCTCCCACATGGCGGATGCCGAGTGCATAAATGAAACGGGCCAGCGTGGTGGCCTTGCTGGCCTCGATTGCAGCCGCGAGATTGGCGGCGGATTTCTCCCCCATGCGATCCAGTGCGGCAAGCGTGGCCGGGTCCAGCCGGTACACATCGGCGGGCGAGTGCACCAGGCTGCGCTCGACCAGCTGGTCGACCAGCTTGTCGCCCAGACCTTCGATATCCATGGCGCGTCGGCTGGCAAAATGCAGCAGGGCCTGCTTGCGCTGCGCGGCACAATAAAGCCCGCCGGTACAGCGCACCGCGGCTTCGTCATCGAGCCGCACCACATGCGAGCCGCAGACCGGGCAGACCGGGTGGCTGTCGAGAATGCGGTAGCGCGGCGGTTCAGGCTGCGGCCGACGTTCGGGCAGGATGCCGACCACCTCTGGAATCACATCGCCGGCGCGGCGCACGATGATGGTGTCGCCCACGCGCACATCCTTGCGGTCGATCTCATCCTGGTTGTGCAGGGTGGCACTGGTGACGGTGACGCCACCGACGAACACCGGCTTCAGCCGCGCCACCGGCGTGAGCGCCCCGGTCCGGCCTACCTGCACATCGATGGCCTCGACCACGGTGAGCGCCTCCTGCGCCGGATATTTGTGCGCCACCGCCCAGTTGGGTTCGCGCGAGGCGAAGCCCAGCGCCGCCTGGAGCGCCAGCGAATCAACTTTGTATACCACGCCGTCGATGTCGAAACCCAGGCTATTGCGGCGCGCTTCGATAGCGTCGTGGAAGGCGGCCAGTTCATCTGGGCCGCGGCATATCGCACGCTCCGCGCATACCGGCAGACCGAACGCTGCCAGCGCATCGAGCGTGCCACTGTGCGTCTCGGGCTGATCTGTCCAGCCTTGCACCTCGCCCAAGCCGTAGGCAAAAAAAGCCAGCGGGCGCTGCGCGCAAAGTTTCGGATCGAGCTGGCGGATGCTGCCCGCTGCACCGTTGCGCGGGTTGACCAGTAGCGGTTTGCCGGCTGCCCGCTGCATTTCGTTGTAACGCTCGAAATCGGCGCGTCGCATATAGGCCTCGCCGCGCACCTCCAGCACGGCAGGGGCTTCACCCTTGAGCCGCAAGGGAATGGCGTGGATGGTGCGGATGTTCTGCGTCACGTCTTCGCCGGTTTCGCCGTCGCCGCGCGTGGCCGCCTGCACCAGCAGCCCGCGTTCGTAACGCAGGCTCACGGCCAGGCCGTCGAACTTGAGTTCGGCGTGATAGATGATGGGCGGCATCGCGAGTGCGGCGTCGAGCCTGCCGGAGCGGACCAGCTGGTCGAGTTTCTTGCGCACCAGCGCGTCGAATGCGTGGGCGCCGGCTGCGGTGGTGTCGGTCTCGGTGCGGATCGACAGCATGGGCACCACGTGTCTGACTTTCGCAAAGCCTTCGAGCGGCTTGCCCCCTACGCGCTGCGTGGGCGAATCGGGCGCGGCAAGTTCGGGATGGTCGGCTTCCAGTGCCTGAAGCTCGCGGAACAGACGGTCGTACTCCGCGTCTGGAATCGTCGGCGCGTCGAGAACGTAATAGGCATGGTTGTGCTGTTCGATTTCCTGGCGCAACGCGGTGGCGCGCGCCAGAACCTCTGGCGCCACCATCAGGAAAAGAGGCGCAGGGCCCGACGCGAACCGGACGGCACGCCGCGCGCGTCCATCCGCTCGTAGATCTGCGTGAGCTGTGCGCGGATTTTTTCGATACCGCCATCGGTCAGCGGGCGCAGGTTGTCATCGACCAGAATGCCGCCCACCTCATTGGCCAGGCGGCGGCCAAAGGTCACCATGCCGTCGAAAACCTTGACGCCATCCGGCACGCGCGGCACGTCGAATTGCAGTGTCACCCCCTCCGAGGTCTGAGCTTCGTGGACTTGACCGGTGAACGGTTCCGCATCGTGGTTGCACAATGCATAGAGCGGCTCGCCGCGGCTGTCGAGCAACTGGAACACGCCATCGGCGCCCAGCGTCATGCCGCCCGCTTCGGCCTCGCGCACAATGCGCACAAGGTCGATCGCACCTTCGCCACGCGCCACCACGTTCAGGCCGATCAACACATCGACGTCGACACAGAACCGGTCGATGGATTGCGCACGTTCGAGCGCCTCCACGCTGTCATCACACGCAATCCGCAATCCGTGTGCCTGCGCCACGCCCGTCAGCACGCTGCACATGGTCATCAACTGATCTTCGGTTACCGCGCCATTGCGGTCGGCCAGCTGCAACGTCACCACCAGTTGCTGGTAATGCGCTTCTCGCCAGGGCTGGACCTCTTCCCATTCGCCGCCGGCTGGCAGGCCATGCCAGCGCACCAGTTTGCCGAGACCGCGCAACTGGCTGAAGGCATCGGCAAAGACACTGGCAAGTATGCCGTCGCCCTGGATGCGGACCCGGTATTCGATCAATTCGTCATACGGCGCAGGCGGCACTCCGGAATGCGCATTCGGAGCGCGCGGCGCTGTCGGCGCCGGCGTGCGCGGGGGGTCGGCGAGGGGTCTGGGGGCCGGCGGCGGCGTCACCGGCACGGCCTGATCGGGTTCGAGATGCAGTCTGGGCTCCGTCAGCTCGATGACGACATCGGGCTCGTCAGAATCGAAGCGCGGTTCACGCAGGGCGGGTTCGACCCGGTCCCGCATGCGCTCCGCCGGTGGCGCAACGGCATCCGCCAGGGGATCGGCCTCAGGCGGCTGGAAAGCACGGTCAGCCTGTTTGCGGAAACGTCGTTCCTGAAAATGGTTGAACAGCATGACGACGATGACCACCGCCACGCCGACTGCCAGCAAGCCGATATGCAATTCACTCATGTGTTTTTTTCGCCTGTGGAGATTGTGCGGTCACGACGCGAACGAACCATTCATCGGCTGCGATCATGCCCAACTCGTTGCGTGCGCGCTCTTCGACGGCATCGCGCCCCTGCTTGAGATCGCCCAGTTCGGCCAGCAGGCTGGCATTGCGGGTTTGCAAGCGGCGGTTCAGCGCCTGCTGGGCGGCGATTTCCTGGGCATGGGCGCGCACCTTCAGCCAGCCGCCCTCGCCCAGCCACAACGGGTATTGCAGCATGACGACGGCCGCGCCCAGCGCCCAGGCGAGTCCCTGGGCACGCAATCGCGCGCCCAGCTTGTCCCATTGACTAGCCGCGCTGGCGGAACGCATCACGTCCGGGGTAGCTGGCTGTGTCGCCGAGTTCTTCCTCGATGCGCAGCAGCTGGTTGTACTTGGCCATGCGGTCGGAACGCGACAGCGAGCCGGTCTTGATCTGGCGGGCGTTGGTGGCCACCGCCAGATCGGCGATGGTGCTGTCCTCGGTTTCACCCGACCGGTGCGAGATCACCGCCGTGTAGCCGGCCTGCTTGGCCATTTCGATGGCCTGGAAGGTTTCCGACAGGGTGCCGATCTGGTTGACCTTGATGAGGATGGAGTTGGCGATGCCCTTGTCGATGCCTTCCCTGAGGATTTTGGCATTGGTGACGAACAGGTCGTCGCCGACCAGCTGGATCTTGGCACCGAGTTTTTCGGTGAGCGCTTTCCAGCCGTCCCAGTCGCCTTCCGCCATGCCGTCCTCGATGCTGATGACGGGGTATTTGTCGCACCAGGCGGCGAGATAGTCGGCCATCTGCACGGACGCGAGTTTCTTGCCTTCGGATTCGAGGTGGTAGACGCCGTCCTTGTAGAACTCGGAGGCGGCGCAGTCGACGCCGATGGCGACGTCGATCCCGGGTTGCAGACCGGCTTTCTCGATCGCCTGCACGATCAGCTTGAGCGCGGCCTCGTGCGATTCGAGGTTGGGCGCAAAGCCTCCTTCGTCGCCCACGGTGGTTGCCATGCCCGCATCGTCGAGCAGTTTTTTCAGGGCATGGAACACTTCGGCGCCGTAGCGCAGCGCCTCGCGGAAGCTCGGTGCGCCAACCGGGATGATCATGAATTCCTGCATGTCGATGTTGTTGTTGGCGTGCGCGCCGCCGTTGATGATGTTCATCATCGGCACCGGCAGGGCCATCGGCGCGGCGCCGCCCAGGTAGCGATAGAGCGGCAGGCCGGCCTGTTCGGCGGCGGCGCGGGCGCAGGCCATCGACACCGCCAGCATCGCGTTGGCACCCAGACGCGATTTGTTCTCGGTGCCGTCGAGCTCGATCAGGGTCTTGTCGATGAAGGCCTGGTCTTCGACGTCGAGCCCGATGATCGCTTCGCAGATTTCGGTGTTGACGTGTTCGACGGCTTTGAGCACGCCACGGCCGAGATAACGGGATTTGTCGCCGTCGCGCAGCTCGATCGCTTCGCGCGAGCCGGTGGACGCCCCGGACGGCACGGCCGCACGGCCCATCACGCCGGATTCCAGCAGCACGTCGGCTTCTACGGTGGGATTGCCACGGGAGTCGAGAATTTCCCGGGCGACGACATCGATGATTGCGCTCAATTTGTTTCCTTAGGGTTCAAGTCCCGGAGAAGACGGGCGCACGGCCCGCCGGCCTCCGTTCAGATTTTCATCAAGTTGTGTTCTACGAATCCGCGCTGTTTCACCAGCACGTCGATTTCCTTCAGCGTTTCCAGCAGCGCCTTCATCATGCCCAGGGGCCAGGCATTGGGGCCGTCGGACAGGGCGCATTCAGGATTGGGGTGCGTCTCGGCAAACAGCCCGGCCACACCGGCGGCCACCGCCGCGCGCGCCAGCACCGGCACGAACTCGCGCTGGCCGCCGCTGGTCGCGCCCTGCCCGCCCGGCTGCTGCACCGAGTGGGTGGCGTCGAACACCACCGGACACTGGGTGGCGCGCATGATCGCCAGCCCGCGCATGTCCGACACCAGTGTGTTGTAGCCGAACGAGACGCCGCGTTCGCACACCATGATCTGCTCGTTGCCGACGGCGCGCGCCTTGTCGACGACGTTCTGCATGTCCCAGGGGGCAAGAAACTGGCCCTTCTTGATGTTGACCGGCTTGCCGGTCTTTGCCACGTTCTGGATGAAGTTGGTCTGGCGGCAGAGGAAAGCCGGCGTCTGCAGCACGTCGACCACGGACGCGACTTCTGCCAGCGGCGTGTCCTCGTGGACGTCGGTCAGCACCGGCACGCCAAGCTGCTTCTTCACTTCGGACAGGATGCGCAGCCCTTCGTCCAGACCCAGGCCGCGAAAGGACTGGGTGGAGGAACGGTTGGCCTTGTCGAACGAGGACTTGTAGATGAAGGGCACGCCGAGCGCCGCGCACATTTCCTTCAGTTGGCCGGCGGTATCCAGCGCCAGCTGCTCGGATTCGATGACGCAGGGGCCGGAAATAAGGAACAAAGGCTGGTCGAGGCCTGCCTCGAAATGGCAGAGTTTCATGTGCGCTTCTCCTCCTGGCAGACCAACGCGGCCTTGACGAACGCAGAAAACAGCGGGTGGCCGGTGCGCGGATTGCTGGTGAATTCCGGGTGGAACTGACAGCCGATGAACCAGGGATGCACATCCCGTGGCAATTCGATCATTTCGCACAGATTGGTGCCGGGGGCGCGGCCCGCCACCACCAGCCCTTTGGCTTCAAGCCGAGACAGCAGCGTGTTGTTCACTTCGTAGCGGTGGCGGTGACGCTCGACGATGGTGTCGGCGCCGTAAATCTCGCGCGCCAGCGTGCCGGCCTTGAGCGTGCAGGGCTGGCCGCCCAGCCGCATGGTGCCGCCAAGATCGGATTGTTCGCTGCGCTTCTCGACCTGGCCGGTGCGGTCGAGCCATTCGGTGATGAGGCCGACGACCGGGTGCGTCGTTGCCGGTTCGAACTCGGTCGAGTGCGCATCGTGCATGCCGGCGACGCCGCGCGCATACTCGACCACGGCGAGCTGCATGCCCAGACAGATGCCGAGGTAAGGCACGCGGTTTTCGCGGGCGTAGCGGATGGCGGCGATCTTGCCTTCGACGCCGCGCTTGCCGAAGCCGCCAGGCACCAGGATCGCGTCCATGCCCTTGAGCACGTCGACGCCGGATTTTTCGATCTGCTCCGAATCGATGTAGTGGATCTTCACCCGGCTCTTGGTATGCATGCCGGCGTGGATCATCGCTTCGGACAGCGACTTGTAGGATTCGGTGAGATCGACATACTTGCCGACGAAGGCGATGTCGACGGCGTGCTGCGGATGCTCAAGCGCGTCGACCAACCTGGTCCACACGCTCAAGTCCGCGGCGCGCGCCAGGATGTCGAGCTTGTGGCAGACGATCTCGTCGAGCATCTGCTGATGCAGCATGGCGGGAATCTTGTAGATCGAATCGGCGTCGCGCACCTCGATCACCGCCTCGGGCCGCACGTTGGTGAAGAGCGCGATCTTGCGCCGCTCATCCACCGGAATCTCGCGGTCGGCCCGGCACAGCAGGATGTCGGGCTGAATGCCGATTTCGCGCAGCTCCTTGACGCTGTGCTGCGTGGGCTTGGTTTTCAGCTCGCCCGCCGTCGGGATGTAGGGCAGAAGCGTGAGATGGATGAAGCAGGTGTTTTTCGGGCCATCCTCGAACCCCATCTGGCGAATGGCTTCCAGGAAGGGCAGCGATTCGATGTCGCCCACGGTGCCGCCGATTTCCACCAGCGCCACGTCGGCGCCCTTGGCGCCCTCGCGGATCGACAGCTTGATTTCGTCGGTGATGTGCGGAATGACCTGCACCGTGCCGCCGAGATAGTCGCCGCGCCGCTCCTTGTCGATCACCGACTTGTAGATCTGGCCGGTGGTGAAGTTGTTGCGGCGGCTCATGCGCGCGCTGGAAAAGCGCTCGTAATGGCCCAGATCGAGGTCGGTTTCCGCACCGTCGTCGGTGACGAACACCTCGCCGTGCTGGAACGGGCTCATGGTGCCGGGATCGACGTTGATGTAGGGGTCGAGCTTCAACAGGGTGACGCGGATGCCGCGCGATTCGAGCAGCGCAGCGAGCGAGGCGGAGGCGATCCCTTTCCCGAGGGAAGAAACCACTCCGCCGGTGACAAACACGTACTTCGTCATGTTGGTTGGCGGCAGCGGGTGATGGTGGATTCTACTCCATCGCCCGGGTCGGCTCAATGACAGCCACGCCTTGCAAGCCCGATATTGCGGCGACGCCGGCCACCGGCAGGCTGCGAATGGCCCGCTGCTGCTGCGGGGGAATCCGGGAAACGGTTGGATTTTGTCGCAGGACAAGACACGGGGAGGCGGGCCGGCTGGACCCATCGCAACGGCGGGCCACGCCATGCGGAAAAAACGCCGCTTCGCATTTTGGCGGCAGTCTTTTAAAACCCGCCGATGTAAGCGTAGCCGTCGTTCTGCAGTTTGATCAGCCGGGTATAGCCGTCGTGGACGACGGTCACGCCCGGCAGCACGTCGTCTGCGGTCCAGCCCCGTGCGCGCATCACGCTATGGCAGATTTCGACGTGCACGCCCAGGTTGAGCAGGTCCTGCACGATCTTGGCGTTGAGGTTGACCGCAAACGGATCGCCCACGGCCTGCTGCCAGCTGTCATCGACCAGCAGGAACATCGCGGCGTCACCGTGCAGCACCAGATGCAGGTCGAGCTGCGCCGGCTGCACGCCCTGCTTGCCAAACGCCTCGATCAGGCCACGCGCGTAATACAGCCCCTTGCCGATACCGGCCGCGAGTTCTCCGGAATGGATGTCGTAGACCGCCTTGTAGCGCGCCGCGGGATCCACCTTCACCATGGGACGCGGTTCGGGGGTCTGGGCGCCGGCCGGCGCAGGCGCGGCGGCAAGACACAGTGCGCACAGGGCGGCGCGCATGACAGAAGCAGGATGCATGGTGAAGTCCTCCGGCAGAAAAATGTGGGTCAAACATCCGGCGCCGGTTTCACCTGCACGCCTCCGTCGGCCCGGCGGATGCGCACATCGAGCACGCAATACTCGGTCTGCGTGACCGGCGGGGTGGGATCGTCGGCGCAATTGCAGCCCGCGATGATCCCGGCGTACATCACCCCCACTCTCAGCGCCAGTTCATCGGGCAGCTCCTGCGTGCCTATCAGCAGGGCATGAAACGCCTCGTCGGCCACCATGCTCGAATACGCCAGCCCCTGTTGCAACGGCAGGCACGCGGCGGGCAGCGCTTCAAATTCGCGCTTGAAGGTGGCGGCGAAGTCCGGCGTCCCCCAGGCTGCCAGCGTCGCGTTGAGCGACAGACTCATCGCGCCGGGCCGCCTTGCGCGGTCACAACACCCTCGCCAGCACGTAGACGCCGACCATGGCAAACGCCAGGGCAATTTTCAGCAACGCCCCAAACAGCAGGCCCAGCGTCGCGCCCACTCCCGCGTGCGTGGCCCGGCGGATCGAACCATTGCCGGTGAATTCGCCGATCACCGCGCCGGCAAACGGACCCAGCAGCAAGCCGGGCAGACCGAAGAAGAGCCCGGCCAGCGCGCCGATCGCCGCCCCCCATATGGCGCGGCCCGAGGCGCCGAATTTCTTTGCGCCCATCGCCGTGGCGAGGAAATCGACGCCG
>JAIWOL010000036.1 GCA_020216925.1 Thiobacillus sp.
TAGCTTGCCAGCGCCAGCACACCCAGCAGGCTCAACGTCGTCCAGCCGACGTAGGCAAAGTTTTCCGCCCAGGCCAGCAGCACGAGGCCGGCAAACACCAACGGAATGCCCGGCAGCATGGGCAGCACGAGGCCGGCAAATCCCACCGCAATGAGCACGGCGGCAAGTGTCCAGAAAATGAGCTGGGTGGTCGGATCCATGACCGAAGCTTAAGCGAATTTCCGTGCGACGTCTTTGCGTCCGAAAGGCCTGGGTCGATAATGCCTCCCCTTTGGCATCCCACGAGCGGCATGTTTCCTTCGCAGCAGCGCGTCGTCGTTCTCGGCACCAGCCACAAGCCCGCGCGCTATTCCAACCAGGCGATCCGCCTGCTGCTGGAATGCGGGCACACCGTCGTCCCGGTGCACCCCCGGCTGGGCCGGGTCGAAGGCCTGCCTGTCGTCGCCAGCCTGGACGCGCTCGTCGAACCGGTCGACACGCTCACGCTCTATGTCGGCCCCGAACGTTCGCGCGAACTCGTCGATGCCATCGTCCGCCTGCGCCCTGGCCGCGCGCTCTTCAATCCCGGCACCGAGAACCCTGCCCTCGAAACACGCCTCGAAACACGCCTCGACGCCGCCGGCATTCGCCACGAACGCGCCTGCACCCTGGTGTTGCTGCGCACTGCCCAGTTCTGATTCCCGCCTGTCTCCACCCCCGGTCCGCGCCTCAGTCCATGCTGCCCACCATCGAACACCGCCTCGCCGCCGAAATCGCGGCCAAACCCGCCCAGATCGCCGCTGCCGTCGCCCTCCTGGACGAAGGCGCGACCGTGCCTTTCATCGCGCGCTATCGCAAGGAGGCCACCGGCGGCCTCGACGATGTGCAGCTGCGCCTGCTGGAGGAACGGCTGCGCTATCTGCGCGAGCTCGAAGCGCGCCGCACGGCCATTCTCCAGTGCATCGAGGAACAGAACAAACTCACGCCCGAACTGCGAGAGGCTGTTCTGCTCGCGCCCGACAAGGCGCAGCTCGAAGATCTCTATCTGCCCTATAAACCCAGGCGCCGCACGCGCGCGCAGCTTGCCCGCGAAGCCGGACTGGACGCCCTGGCCGAGGCGCTGCTGGCCGACCCGGCGCTGACGCCGGAAACCGAGGCCGCACGTTACCTGCGCGCCCCCTTTGTCGGCGCCGACGGCGACAACCCCGGCGTGCCCGACGCCAAGGCCGCGCTCGACGGCGCGCGCCAGATTCTCATGGAACGCTTTGCCGAAGACGCCGCGCTGTTGCAGACCCTGCGCGAATACCTGCTGGATCACGGCCTGGTGCAGGTCAATGTCGTCGCCGGCAAGGACGCGGCGGCGGAAAAATACGCCGACTATTTCGACCACGCCGAAGCGCTGGCCACCATGCCTTCGCATCGTGCGCTTGCCGTCTTCCGTGGCCGGCGCGAGGCCTTGCTCGACGTGCGCCTGCGTCTCGGCAGCGAACCCGTCCAGCCGGCCTGGGGCGATCCGCACAACCCTTGTGAGGCGCGCATCGCCGCACGCTTCGGCATATCCGACCGGAGCCGTCCCGCCGACCGCTGGCTGATGGA
This sequence comes from Thiobacillus sp., assembly GCA_020216925.1. Classification (GTDB taxonomy): domain Bacteria; phylum Pseudomonadota; class Gammaproteobacteria; order Burkholderiales; family Thiobacillaceae; genus Thiobacillus. Next base: position 1,576 of record JAIWOL010000036.1, read on the forward strand.
TAGCGTGCGTTTTGCCTGGCGCGTGAAAATCGGCATGCATCTCGAAACCGAACTCATGGGCGCACTGCGCGCCCGCGCCGAAACCGAGGCCATCCAGGTCTTTGCGCGTAACCTGCGCGATTTGCTGCTGGCCGCGCCGGCCGGCCCGCGCGCGACCATGGGGCTCGACCCCGGCGTGCGCACCGGCGTGAAGGTTGCCGTCGTTGACGCCACCGGCAAGGTGGTCGATACCGCCACGGTCTATCCGCACCCGCCAAGGAACGACTGGGACGGCGCCTTAAACACGCTCGGCCGGCTCGCGGCGCGACACCGGGTCGCGCTCGTCGCCATCGGCAACGGCACCGCCTCGCGCGAAACCGACCGCCTCGTGCGCGATCTCATCAAGCGCCGCCCCGAACTCGGGCTCAGCAGCATCGTCGTCTCCGAAGCCGGCGCGTCGGTCTACTCGGCGTCCGAATTCGCCTCGCGCGAACTGCCCGAACTCGACGTGTCGCTGCGCGGCGCGGTTTCCATCGCGCGCCGCCTGCAGGACCCGCTCGCCGAGCTGGTGAAGATCGATCCCAAGTCCATCGGCGTCGGCCAGTACCAGCATGACGTCAGCGAATTCCAGCTTGCGCGTTCGCTCGATGCCGTGGTGGAAGACTGCGTCAACGCTGTCGGCGTCGACGTGAACACGGCCTCGGCGCCCCTGCTCGCGCGCGTCTCCGGCTTGAGCAACAGCGTGGCGCAGGCCATCGTTGCGTGGCGTGACGCCCGGGGTCGCTTCACCCGCCGCGCGCAACTGCGCGAGGTGCCGCGACTGGGGGATAAAACCTTCGAACAGGCGGCAGGCTTCCTGCGCGTCATGGGTGGCGACAACCCGCTAGACGCTTCCGCCGTCCACCCCGAATCCTACCCGGTGGCCGAACGCATCCTTGCCGATCTGGGGCTGGACCTGAAGGCGCTTGCCGCCCAGTCCGGCAGGCTCAAGACCGTCGAAGCGGCGAAGTACGCGGACGACCGCTTCGGCCTGCCGACCATCCGCGACATCCTGCGCGAGCTGGAAAAACCCGGCCGGGATCCGCGCCCAGAATTCACCACCGCCGCCTTCAAGGAAGGCGTGGAAACTCTCGCCGACCTCAGGCCCGGCATGCTGCTCGAAGGCGTGGTCACCAACGTGGCGGCCTTCGGCGCCTTCGTCGACATCGGCGTGCACCAGGACGGCCTCGTCCACATCTCCGCGCTGGCCGACCGCTACGTCAAAGATCCGCACAGCGTGGTCAAGGCGGGGCGGGTGGTGAAAGTGAAAGTGCTGGAGGTGGACGACAAGCGCAAGCGCATCGCGCTGACCATGCGTTTGACCGACAGCGCGCCGCAGGGTGTCGCGTCGCGCGGCGAGTCCCGGCAGAACCGGAACACAGCGGGCAAAACGCCACGCCCGGCTGCATCGCCGCCCAGCGGGACGATGGCCGCCGCGTTTGCCCGGCTCAAGAAATAGCGTCGCGACAGGGCGTTTGCGCCGGCCCCGGCAGCCGGCATGGCGCACCTGGCGGCGGGAAACACGATGCCGGTCATTGCCAGGGCGTGCCGTAGAGCCGCAACGTGGCGCCGAATCCCTTGTCGTTCTTGAGCGGAATGGCGACGTAGGGCCTGCCCTGCCCGTCCTTGCGGCTTTCGGCGATGGTGTCTGCGGCGCCGGACCAGCCGCTGTCGGACAGCACGTAGCCCACGCGCCAGGAAGCGTCGGCTGCGGCCGGCGGGATTGCGTTGATCACAAGGGTGTCGCGGAACAGATATTCGCCCGGCACGTAATGCTGGTCGACCGAGGATTCCTCGCCCATGTAGGTGAGCATGGATACGCTCAGCTGCACGGAGAACATCACTTCCTTGCGGTTCTCGGGCCGTCTGGAAGTATCCATGAACACCGAGAACAGGGTGGGATGTTTGGCCGCGGCCAGCAGGGCGCCCGTCTCGTCGAACAGTTCGCCGCGCTGCCGCAGCACGGCGCTGTTATTGGCGATGGTGCGGCGGGTCAGATCGAAATCCAGCGCCCCGCGCGTGGCCACCACCACCTCGAAGTAATAGCCCACGCGGCTGCCCAGCAGCTTGCGCACCGTGCTGATGGGCGGCAGGGGCAGGTTTTCCACCTGCAACACGCCGTCCACCCGCAGGTCGCCGAACAGAAAGCGCGTCAGGTTCTGGAAGCCTTCTTCCGAATTGACGATGCCGTGCGCACCGCTGTGGCTGCGGTGTACGTGCGCCCGCGGCGCGCCGGCCACATAGGCATTCTCGATCCGCACCAGGCCGTCGCTCAGTTCGCCGGCCAGCAGGCGAGACGCCCCCTTCGCCACGTCGTAGTCCTTGCTGTTGGTGCCCACCAGGCAGAAAAAACGCGCCGGGTCGAACTTGCCGTCGAGCGAATTGACCGGGGCTTTCCTGTCCTTGATCGCAAGGTATTCGCGCATGCGGTCGCGGTTGAAATTGTTCATGTCCCACAGCCCGAAAAACCCGGGCGTGTTGAATCCCCCCATCTCGATGCCATTGTGCGGCGTGGCATAGGTGAACACCTTGTCGACCAGCCTGCGCGCCGCCGCGCTGCCGGCCTTGTCGTTCTGCAGAAAACAGCGGCACACCAGCCCGCCCATGGAATGCGCGACGAGATACACCTTGAAGTCTTCCGGCTTCATCTGGCCATCCTGACAGACCTGGTCGCGTACCCGCAGGATGAGGTCGGACAGGCCCTGCGCGGCTTCTTCCACCGAAGGAATCCGGCCGGTGCCGAAATCGGGGTCGGCCACGTCGTAATAGCGGTGGATGATGATGCTTTCGGGCGGAATCCTGACGTTTTCCCGCTGCAGCCCGTCATGGTAGATGTCGGTGTAGCCCAGTTTCATCAGCCGCACGAGGGGCGACTCGAAGAACACCTTGCGCACCGCTCCGTTCCAGGCCTGGCGCGATTTGGTCGAACCATATTCCAGTCCCATGTACGGCGTCGAGGTGGTCTCGGTGATCTCCGATTTCGTCATCGCGTAACCGCGCACGTAGATGATGGGATAGCGTTGCCGCGCTGTCATGGTTTCATCCTTTCCAGATCGTTCTACCGCATTCCGGTTGGGGCGTGTACGGCCGCCTTGCCGATTGCCGCCCCTTCACCCAGCGCCCGCGCGCGCAGCATCCAGCCCTGGTGGCAGGGCGCGTCGCTTCGTCCGCCAGACGGTCAATCCCAGCTCAACGCCCCGCCGGTCTGATACTCGGTGACGCGCGTCTCGAAGAAGTTCTTCTCCTTCTTCAGGTCGATCATTTCGGCCATCCAGGGGAAGGGGTTGGTGACGCCGGGGAACATTTCGTCCAGCCCGATCTGCTGGCAGCGGCGGTTGGCGATGAAGCGCAGGTATTCCTTGAACTGGCTGGCATTCAGCCCGAGCACGCCGCGCGGCATGGTGTCTTCGGCGTAGCGGTATTCGAGTTCGACGCCCTTTTGAATCAGCGCACGGATTTCGGCCTTGAATTCGCTGGTCCACAGGTGCGGGTTTTCCAGCTTGATGGTGTTGATGAGGTCGATGCCGAAGTTGCAGTGCATGGACTCGTCGCGCAGGATGTACTGGTATTGCTCGGCGGCGCCGGTCATCTTGTTCTGGCGGCCGAGCGCGAGGATCTGCACGAAGCCGACGTAGAAGAAGATGCCTTCCATGATGCAGGCAAAGACGATCAGGCTCTTCAAGAGTTTCTGGTCGGCCTCGGGGGTGCCGGTCTTGAATTCGGGATTGGTGAGCGTGTCGATGAAGGGGATGAGGAAATCGTCCTTGTCGCGGATGCTGGCGATTTCGTGATAGGCGTTGAAGATCTCGCCTTCGTCCAGCCCCAGGGACTCCACGATGTACTGGTAGGCATGGGTGTGGATGGCCTCTTCGAACGCCTGGCGCAAAAGATATTGCCGGCACTCGGGCGCGGTGATGTGGCGGTAGGTGCCGAGCACGATGTTGTTGGCGGCGAGCGAATCGGCGGTGACGAAAAAGCCGAGGTTGCGGCGCACGATGCGGCGCTCGTCTTCGGTGAGCGCGGCGGGGTCCTTCCACTGCGCGATGTCGCGGCTCATGTTCACTTCCTGCGGCATCCAGTGGTTGGCGCAGCCGGCCAGGTATTTTTCCCACGCCCACTTGTACTTGAAGGGCACGAGCTGGTTGACGTCGGTGGCGCCGTTGATGACGCGCTTGTCGGCGGCCTGCACGCGGCGCGCCTGCGGCGCGGGCGCCGGGTCTGCCGCGGGCGCGGGCACGCGGTTGGCCGCACCATACCCCAAGACCGGTTGCAGGGCGGGCGTGAGGTCTTCTTCAAAATTCAGCATCGTTTACGTCTCCTTTTGGTCTTTCAAAACCACGGTGGGTTTGCCACCGAAAACAATTCAAATAGGCGGGAGAGGGGCTAATCATCCCTTCTGCGCCACCTCGCCCGGGCCGGATCGCCGGGGGAATTCGGCGGGCACTGTCCGAGCCTCGAAGAGGCGAGTTGCGCAGCCGCCCCGGCGATCCGGCTTGGGCGAGGCCCGCCCCGTCAGGGGTGGCGCAGCAGGGTCGCCTTTTCTTTGGTTACTTTCTGTTGTTCTGCCTTGGCAGAACAACCATCAAAACAGCGCGACGCAAAAGAAAGTGACTTGCCGGCCGGCAACCCCGGCCCTACCAGCCCAGGCCCTTTACTGACATGCCTCGCATTCCTCGAACCCCGGATCGCCCGGCCGCATGGTGCACACCTTGCCGGCAATCTCGGGCTCGGGCAGGTTCGCCGCCACGGCTTCCAGCGCACTCACCGGCGCCGATGCGGCGCGCATGCCGCTGCCGCCATGCGCGGACACGGCATTCAACTCCCCGCCCTTGCCGGTGGATTTCTCGGCCGAGGTGGCACCCAGGGTGCGCAGGTAATACGTGGTCTTCAGGCCACGGATCCACGCCAGTTTGTAGGTTTCGTCGAGTTTCTTGCCCGAGGCGCCGGCCATGTAGATATTGAGGCTTTGGGCCTGGTCGATCCATTTCTGGCGGCGGCTCGCGCACTCGATCAGCCATTTGGGATCCATCTCGAACGCGGTGGCGTAGAGCGCGCGGATGTCGGACGGGATGCGGTCGATCCTGGCGAGCGAGCCGTCGAAGTACTTGATGTCGGCGACCATGACCTCGTCCCACATGCCGAGTTTCTTGAGGTCGGCGACGAGATACTTGTTGGTGACGGTGAATTCGCCCGACAGGTTCGACTTCACGTACAGGTTCTGGTAGGTCGGCTCGATGCTGGCCGACACGCCGACAATGTTGGCGATGGTGGCGGTGGGCGCGATCGCCAGGCAGTTGGAGTTGCGCATGCCGTACTGCGCGATGCGCGCGCGCAGGCTGTCCCAGTCGAGGGTGCTGCTCATGTCCACGTCGAGGTAGCCGCCGCGCTCTTCGGCCAGCAGCTTGATCGAGTCCTGCGGCAGGATGCCGCGGCTCCACAGGCTGCCTTCGAAGCTGGAGTAGCGGCCGCGTTCCTGCGCCAGCTCGGTGGAGGCCCAGTAGGCATAGTAGGCGACGGCCTCCATCGAGCGGTCGGCGAATTCGACGGCCGCATCGGAGGCGTAGGGCACGCGCAGTTCCTGCAGCGCGTCCTGGAAACCCATGATGCCAAGGCCGACGGGACGGTGCTTGAGGTTGGAATTGCGCGCCTTGCCGACGGCGTAGTAGTTCACGTCGACGACGTTGTCGAGCATGCGCATGGCGGTGTGGATGGTGCACTTCAGCTTGTCGAGGTCGAGCGCCAGGTGGCCGGCGTCGTCGCGCTTCAGGTGGTTGACGAGGTTGACCGAGCCGAGGTTGCACACGGCGACTTCCTGTTCGTTGGTGTTGAGCGTGATCTCGGTGCACAGGTTGGAGCTGTGCACGACGCCGACGTGCTGTTGCGGGCTGCGGATGTTGCACGGATCCTTGAAGGTGATCCAGGGGTGCCCCGTCTCGAACAGCATGGAGAGCATCTTGCGCCACAGCTGCAGCGCGGGCATGCGCTTGAAGTGCCTGATCTCGCCGCGGTCGGCTTTCCGCTCGTATTCGGTGTAGGCATCAAAGAACGCGCGGCCGTACTTGTCGTGCAGGTCGGGCACGTCGGACGGCGAGAACAGCGTCCAGTCGCCGTTTTCCATGACGCGCTGCATGAAGAGGTCGGGAATCCAGTTCGCGGTGTTCATGTCGTGGGTACGGCGGCGGTCGTCGCCGGTGTTCTTGCGCAGATCGAGGAACTCCTCAATGTCGAGATGCCAGGTTTCGAGATACGCGCACACCGCGCCCTTGCGCTTGCCGCCCTGGTTCACGGCGACGGCGGTGTCGTTGACGACTTTCAGGAACGGCACCACCCCCTGCGATTTGCCGTTGGTGCCCTTGATGCGTGCCCCCATGGCGCGCACCGGAGTCCAGTCGTTGCCCAGGCCGCCGGCGTATTTTTGCAGCATGGCGTTTTCCTTGATGGCCTGGTAGATGCCGTCGAGATCATCCGTCACGGTGGTGAGGTAGCAGCTCGACAGCTGCGAATGGCGGGTGCCGGAATTGAAGAGCGTCGGCGTGGATGACATGAAGTCGAAGCTGGACAATACCTGGTAGAACTCGATGGCGCGCGCTTCGCGATCGATCTCGTTGATCGCCAATCCCATCGCCACGCGCATGAAAAAGGCCTGCGGCAGCTCGATGCGCGATTCTTCGATGTGCAGGAAATACCGGTCGTACAGGGTCTGCAGGCCGAGATAGCCGAACTGGTAGTCGCGGCCGGCGTCGAGCACGGCAGCCAGCCGCGCAAGATCGAACTGGCCGAGCTTTTCGTCGAGCAGCTCGGCAGCGATGCCCTTCTTGATGAACTGCGGAAAGTATTCGGCGTAGCGCGCGCCCATCTGCGCCTGCGTGACGGCTTCGCCGAGCACCTCGTGGCGGATGGAGTTGAGCAGCAGACGCGCGGTGACGAAGGAATAGGCCGGGTCCTGCTCGATCATGGAACGCGCGGCGAGCACCAGCGCCTTTTCGACTTCGGCCATGGGCACGCCGTCGTAGAGGTCGCGCAGCACGGTCTGCATGATGGGCTCGGCACGGACGTTCTCGCCCAGACCGGCGCAGGCGTCGGCGAGAATCGCGGCCAGCCGCGCGGTATCGAGCGGTTTCTTCTGGCCGTCCTCGATCACGTGCAGGGTGGCTTCGGGCACGCCGGCGGCCTTGGCCGCAGCGCGTTCCTGCGCGCGCTTCTCGCGGTAGAGCACGTAGGCGCGGGCGACTTCGTGCTCGCCCGAGCGCATCAGCGCCAGTTCGACCTGGTCCTGGATGTCTTCGATGTGGAAGGTGCCGCCATTCGGCGCGCGGCGCAGCAGCGCGGCCGTCACCTGGCCGGTGATCGCCTCGACCAGCTCGCGGATGCGCGCCGAGGCCGCGGCCTGGCCGCCCTGCACCGCAATGAAAGCCTTGGTCACGGCAATGGCGATCTTGTTCGGCGCAAACCCGACCACCGCACCGTTGCGGCGGATGATTTTGTAGTCGGCGTAACGCGTGTCGATCACCACCGGCTCGGCAGTTTCGAAGGGCGGGATGGGGGCGGTTTGGGCGGTTTCGGTGGCGACGGACAGCATCGGCGAGGCTCCTTGGTGGTGGTGAACGACAGACCGGATACCGTGCCCCGGCACCCGCTCCGAACGGGTTTCATACCGGGTTATGCACAGCTTTCCCAACCCCCGTGCACGCTTTTATTCACAACATGTTGTGGTGCGACCAGGAGTCGAATACAAATTCTAGGTGGGTCGCCAGGCATGTCAACCGGCAAGCGCTGACTCGCGGCAGTTTTTTTGTCAGGCGAAAAAAACGCCCGGCAAATCAAGCCGCTGATGCACGGGGATGCTCAAGGAATAAACAGGAAAACAGCCCGATGCGGGCTGGCAGGCAAAAACGCGGCGGCAGGCCTGATGCCGGCATCGTCCGGCAGCCGGCAAAATTGCCAGACGGCTCCGGCCGACGCGCAAATACTGCCGAATTTTTGCGCAGGCGGGAAACGCAAACCGGGCTGGCCGGAGCCGCCTGGCCCCCTTGTTGTTTACCGTTTCATTGCAGGGGCTTCGCCACCGGCGCGCCCGGTTCGTTGAGCGGCAGGGTGGCCCCACCCTGGGCCGGCGCAGCGGGTTTTGGCGCGGCAGCAGGCGTGCCGGATGCCGCCGGGCTGGCGGGTGTGGCCTTGGCGCGCTGCTCCATCAGCGCGCCCAGGTTGAGCATGGCGCGGGCGTAGCCCTGATCGGCCGCGCGTTTGAACCATTCGGTGGCCTCGGCCAGGTTCTGCTGCACGCCGTGCCCGTCGCGCAGCAACGCTCCGAGGTTGTTCTGCGCGGCGGCGTCGCCCGCTTCGGCGGCACGGCGATACCACTGCGCGGCAGTGGCGGGGTCCTTGGCCACGGCGCGGCCGCTTTCATACAGCACGCCAAGGTTGTTCTGCGCCTGCGCGTCGTTCTGGGCAGCGGCGCGAGCGAGCCACTGCACGGCTTCGGCGTCCTGGTTCTTTTCGAGCAGCAGCCAGCCGAGGCGGCTTTGCGCGGCCGGCAGGTTCTGGTCGGCGGCGCGACGATAAACGGCCAGCGCCTCATCGAAAGTGGCCGGATTGCTTTCGAGCAGACTGGCCAAGTTGAGCTGCCCCATGGGATCGCCGGCCGCGGCAGCCACGCGGTACCAGCGCACGGCTTCGCTCATGTCGGTGGGCACGCCGCGGCCGTCGCGGTACAGCGTGCCGAGGTTGTTGGCGGCCACCGGATGGCCCTTGTCGGCAGCCTGGCGATAGGCCTGGGCGGCAAGCGCTTCGTTCTTGGGTACGCCTTCGCCCTGCTCGGCCATCCAGCCCAGCTGGGTCTGCGAATCCAGGTCGCCCTGCTGGGCGGCCTGGATGAACCATTTCGTCGCTTCAACCGGATTGGCCGCGCCGCCCTGCCCTTTCAGGTGCATCCAGCCCAGCTTGGCCTGGGCGGCGGCGTTGCCCTGTTCGGCGGCGCGGGTGAACCACTCGCGGGCTGCTTCGTAATCCACCGCCACGCCGTCGAGGCCTTCGCGGTACACCGTGCCGAGGTTGGCCTGGGCGAGCGCATTGCCCTGCTGGGCCGCTTCGATGAGCAGCTTGATGGCCTGGCCGGCATTGCGCGCCACGCCTTCGCCACGCGCATACTTGAGCGCCAGGTTGTTCATGGCGGCGGCGTCGCCGTTGTTGGCGGCGCGGGTCAGCCATTTCACGGCTTCAACGTCGTTCTTCGGCACGATTTCGCCACGCTCGTAGACGGCGGCCAGGTAGCTTTGCGCGGCGGTGAGGTTCTGCGAGGCCGCGCGGGTGAGGAAGTCGATGCCGGTGGCGGGATCCTTCGCCGCAACGCCGCGCCCCTCGATCAGCAGCAGCGCCAGGTTGTACTGGGCGGTGGGTTCGTTCTGCAAGGCGGCGCGGCGATACCATTCGACGGCCTTTTTCTCGTCCTTTTCGACGCCATCGCCTTTCTCATACGCCCAGCCCATTTTCATCTGTGCTTCGGGGTCGCCACGCTCGGCGGCCATCTGGTAGTAGCGCATCCACTCGGGCAGCGCAGCAGCTGCGTGGGCCAGTTGAAGGAAACCTGCACAGGCAAGCGCCAGAATCAATCGGTTCATGAGTGCACTCCTTACGGCAATTTGTATTCAATCGGAACGTCGAGCCACATGGCGACCGCCATGCCGTGACGTTGGCCGGGATGGAAACGCCAGCCGCGCACGGTGTCGAGCGCGGCGAGATCGAGCGTCTGCGCGCCACTGCTGTGCTTGATCCAGATCTGGCCGACCTGGCCGTCGGGCTGAATCTCGGCGCGCACCACCACGCGGCCTTCGGCACGCGAGCCCAGTGCCTGGAAGGGATAGCGCGGCAGCTGGTTGCCGGGATGATGGCGCGGCGGGGTTTCGTCGGGCAGGCTGGCGGCGGTGGCGTTGATCGAATCGAGCCCTTTGGGAATCGGTTTGCGATCGAAACCGGCAAACATGAGCGGCAGTTCGCAGATCGAGCGTGGCGAATTCACTTTCAACGCAGGCGCGTTGAAACGTTCTTCGATGACGCGGGCCTCGCCATTGGCCTGTTCGGTCTGAAGGGCGGCGAGGCGCGTTTCGCGCATGGGCTGGGCGGGCGCGGCGCTGTCGGCGCGACCGCTCAATTGGCCCGTGCCGCTGTCCGCGTCGAGGCGCGCGCCTGCGTTCGAACCGGCGGCAGCCAGCAGCGGGGTGGCGCCTTCGCGCACGCTCCCGCCACTGCCTGCAAGCTGCGGCGCACGGCCT
>JAIWOL010000115.1 GCA_020216925.1 Thiobacillus sp.
TCGACGCCCGCCGACGCCGCCGCCCGCGCCGCGCAGGCCCGCATCGCCGCGCAGCTTGCCTTCAGCTGGCAGCCGGCGTTCGACGCGCTCGCAGCCGCGCAGGACAAGCGCATCGCGCTGGTCGCGCTGGACGCCAGCCAGGCGAAGTCGCGCATGAGGCTCACGGCGGAGGCGCGCGCGCTGGAGGATGCGGTGGCCTGGATTGCGCGCCTGCAGACGGAAGCCGGGGTGCGCAGCGCCACGCTGGTGCAGCACGAAATCCTGACCGACAGCCAGGAGCGTCCCGTGCGCTTCGTCGTCAATCTGGAACTGGACGCATGAACACCCTGATCTGGAAGCTGCGACGCATCGCCCGACGCATCGGCGCAGCGGGGGTCGCCGGTCTGGCGTGTCTCGTGGCCGCGGTTGCCCTGGCCGCTATCGCGACCCTGCCGGCGCGCACCCAGCTTGCCGAACAAACACGGCAGCTGGCAGAACTGCGGGCGCACGCGGCTGCCCGCATGTCTGCGCCACCCCCGGTCGAGTCGCCCCGGCTGCCGCTCGCCGATCTGCCGCCCACGGCTGCCGCAGCGGAGCAAATCGGCACGATCGAGCGCCTGGCGCGCGTCCACGGCATCTCTCTCACGCGCGGCCAGTACAGCGCCACGCCGCAGGCCGGCACCACGCTGACGCGCTGGCAGATCGTGCTGCCGGTCGAAGCCTCCTATCCCGCCGTGCACGCCTGGCTGGCCACCGTGCTCGAACGATTGCCCAATCTTGCGCTCGACGAGCTGAAACTGAAGCGCGAACGCATCGAATCGGCGACCCTGCAAGCCGAACTGCGCATGAGTCTCTACATGGAATCCACGCCATGAGCGCCGCGCGCAGACGCACCCTGCTGTTTGCCCTGCTGGCAGGCGCGCTGGGCTGGTCGGCCTGGCTGGCATTGAACGAACCTGCGGCAGACACCCCGCTGGTGGAGCTTGCCGAACCCCGCGCCGGGAAGCCGACCCAACCCGCGCCCGCCGCGCCGGCCGCCTCTGCTGCGGCGGAACCGCCCGTGCGGCTTGGCGCCGCCCGCGCGAACCTCTTTCCCGAGCAGACCTGGTTCGTTCCGCCGCCGCCGCCGCCGCCCCCGCCGTATGTGCCCCCGCCGCCGCCGCAGGCCCCGGCACTGCCCTATGCCTACATGGGCCGCTGGCTAGAAGGCGGCGAAACCACTTGGTACCTGACGCGCGGCAGCATGCCGCTCGCCGTGCGTTCGGGTCAGATTCTCGACGGCGTGTGGCGGCTCGAATCGCCCCGCGATGGCGTCCTGAACTTCACCTACCTCCCGCTCAACCAGACGCGCAGCCTGCGCACAGGAGACTGAGTTGTCCTTCCGTCCTTATTTGCTTTCCTTCGCCCTGCTGGCCATGACGATGGCGGGCTGCGCGAACACCGGCCTCAAGGAGGGCCGCGCCCTGATCGCGGCAGGCCAGCCCGAAGCCGGCATCGCCCGCCTGCGCCAGGCACTTGCCGAAACCCCGGACAACATCGAACTCAAAACCACCTACCACACCCAGCGGGAACGTCTCGCCAGCGATTGGCTGCTGCAGGCGCAGGGCGATCTGGACGCAGGCCGGCTCGACGCAGCAGAAGCCGTGCTGCGGCGGGTGCTCGAAATCCACCCAGAAAACCCGCGCGCCACGGCCCAGCTCGCCAATCTTCAACAGGCCCGCCAGCATGCCCGGGTAATGGAAACCGCCGCCCAGGATCTGGCCGCAGGCCGGCTCGAGGCAGCCGCGCAAACGGCCCGCCTGGTGCTGGCCCAGTCTCCCGGCCATGCTGGCGCGGCGGCCGTGCTGCGTCAGGTCCAGGCGGCGCACGCCGCGGCGGAAATCGCGCCGAAGGAATTGGGCGCGGCCTACCAGAAGCGCATCACGCTGGAATTCCGGGACGCGCCGCTGAAAAACGTGTTCGACCTGATCTCGCGGCAGTCGGGAGTGAACTTCGTGTTCGACAGGGACGTGCGTCTGGAAACCCGCGCCACGCTCTTTGCCCGCGACACACCCATCGCCGATGCGCTCGACATGCTTCTGCTTACCGGCCAACTGGCAAAGAAGGTGGTCAACGCCAACACCCTGCTGATCTACCCCGACCAGCCGCAGAAACAGAAGGCCTATCAGGAACTGATGGTCAAGAGCTTCTATCTGGGCAACGCCGACGCCAAGTCGACGATGGCGATGCTGCGCACCCTGGTGAAAGCGCGCGACCTGTATGTGGACGACCGGCTCAATCTGCTGGTGATGCGCGATACGCCCGAAGCGATCCGTCTGGCCGAGAAAATCATCGCGGTGCAGGATCTTGCCGAGCCCGAGGTAATGCTCGATGTGGAGGTGCTCGAAATCAAGCGGGGCCGCCTGCTCGACCTGGGCATTCAGTACCCCAACCAGTTCTCGCTGCTGAACACGATTACAACGAACACAGCCACGACCCCGCCCGGCGGCGTCGTCGTCAATACCACCACCACCTCGCTTTCACAGCTGCCGCTCACCGTGGACAAACTGCGTCACATCACCGGCGCCAACATCACCATGAACACCCCGCAGGTCAATGTCAAAAAGGAAGACAGCGACGTCAACATCCTCGCCAACCCGCGCATCCGCGTGAAAAACCGCGAAAAAGCCAAGATCCACATCGGCGACAAGGTGCCGGTGATCACCTCCAACACCACCTCGACCGGCGTGGTGTCGGAATCGGTGTCGTACCTCGACGTGGGGCTCAAGCTCGACGTCGAACCCAATGTGCTGATGCGTGACGACGTACAGATCCGGGTCGGTCTCGAAGTGTCGAACATCGTGCGCGAAATCCGCAGCAACAGCGGCACGCTCACCTACCAGATCGGCACACGCAACGCCGGCACCACGCTCAGGCTGAAAGACGGCGAAACCCAGGTGCTCGCCGGCCTGATCTCCGACGAAGACCGCAGCGCCGCCAGCCGCGTGCCCGGACTGGGCGACCTGCCGCTGATCGGACGCCTGTTTTCCAGCCAGCGCGACGAACGCAACAAGACCGAAATCGTTTTGCTCATCACGCCCCGCGTGCTGCGCAACATGCAGGCGCAGCAACCGGCGCTGACCGAATTCCGCAGCGGTACCGACAACGCCATCGGCAGCAGCCCCGGCGGCGGGCGCGGCGCGCCCGTTCTGGCCGCCCCGGCCCTGGCGGCCCCCG
>JAIWOL010000037.1 GCA_020216925.1 Thiobacillus sp.
CATCGGTGAAGCTGCTGCGGGTATGCAGCACGTTGTTGCAGATGAGGCCCATGCCGGGCGTCATCCGCGCGGTCAGGATGTATTCGGAATCGGCAAGGATTTCGCCGAGCGTTCTCACGGCGGCGCGCGTCGGCGCGTCGTCTTTCCATGCGATCGAGCGGGTGCGGGCGGTGTAGCGCATGTGCAGGAAGCCTGCGACGGGATCAACCGAAAATACCGGGCCAGACTGTTCCGGGCGGGCGATGTCGGTCTCGTCCATGCGGGCCGGGATGGTCATGGCGTCGGGCTGCATCAGCGCCGCGACGTGATCGGGATTGGTATCGCGCAGCTGGATGTAGGCGATTTCGTGGTCCAGCAGTGCGTTTTCCCCCCCGGACACGGCGTCCTGCACGCAATGCAGGCTCATCCCGAGAATGCGTTTATCCGGCGCGTTGTAATAACCGTCGGTGTGCCAGTTGATGGATTTGTGGGTATAGGGGATGAAATCGCCCCGCGTGTGGCCGGCCTCTTCGTTGGGGGTGATGCTGGACAGCCCGTCTTCGTCTGCCAGATAGTTGCCTTCGAGACGAAAAAGGCCGAGCTGTTCGCCGAGTTTCCTGGGCAGCGATTTGTCTGCGGCCGGCAGATGCGGAGCGGTGTAAAAGACCATGTTGGCGCGCGCCACGGTCTCGCCGAGCACGCGTTTTTCGGCGGCAGTCAGCGCACGCGGATCGTCGACACCGACCACGAGTTCGTCGACCGTGCGCGGGTAGCCCGCAAGCTTGGCATCGCGCCAGGCCCGGTAGGCGGTGTCGTCGGCCAGATCGAAAGGCGAACGCACGTGCGCATCACTCCGGCGGCAGCATATCCGGCGAACCAAAACCGCGTTTCACCGGGGTGTTGGACAGCAGGCCCATGAAGGACTTTCTTACGGTGCCCATCATTTCGGGCATTTCGATGTCCATGATCTGATCCATGATCCAGGTCTTGTCCGAATCGAGCATTTCTTCGCGGATTTGCAACGCCATGAAGCGCAGCGCGGGGAAGCTGGCCTTTTCGTCGTCAGGAAATTCAAACTCGGCGTAGTCGGCGAAGCGGCGGTTCAGAAAATCGATGTATTCCTGCTTGTAGTTGCGCGGGTCATCCTTGCCGACGACTTCGCGCACGTTCTGCTCCATGATTTCGCCGAGGCGGTTGGACACGGCTTGCAGGATGGCGATGCGGCGCTCGGGCGTGAGCGTGGCGTAGGCCATGCGGTCACAGTAATGCGCGAGGAAGGCGGTGAATTCGGCCAGCAGCTTGAAGCCGCGTGCCGGCGTGATGATGTCGTAATCCTCGCGGCCGAGGTTGTCCACGGCTTTGTCGGCGACGCGCCACACGGTGCTGGCAACCGACGAGGCGATTTCTTCGGGGCTGCGTTCGCCGTCTTTCTTGAACCAGACGGTGCGGACTTTGACGGGTTTGACCATGCAAGGACTCCAGTAAAATCAGGCTTCGCCTGTGGCGACAGGGCGGGCGGGGTCAGTGATCCATTCGCTCCACGAGCCCGGGTACAGCCGTGAACCGGACAGACCGGCGATTTCCATGGCGAGCACATTATGGCAGGCGGTTACGCCCGAACCGCAGGTATGGACGACGTTTTCGGGGGCCACGCCGGCCAGCAGTTGGGTGTAGTTTTCGCGCAATTCCTCGGCTGGCAGGTAGGTGCCGTCCAGATCGAGGTTTTCTTCATAAACCCAGTTGACCGCGCCAGGAATGTGGCCGGCCACGGGATCGATTTTTTCGGTTTCACCGGTAAAACGCATTTCGGGGCGCGCGTCAATGAGCCTGTGCGCAGGCGAGAGCCGTATCGCCTCGACGGCGGCGGCATCCACGCCCCAGTCCACGATCGGAGGGACCGGGTATACAGTCGGCGTCACGACAGGTATCGCTGTTTCCGTGGGGCGCTTCTCGCGCATCCATTTGGGGAGGTTGCCGTCGAGCAAAGCCACGTTCCGATGGCCGAGCCCGCGCAACAGCCACCACAGACGCACGGCCATGGAACCGAAACTGTCGTCGTACACGACGACCTGGGTGTCGGGCGTGATGCCCCATGCGCCTAGCCTTGCGCAGAAAGCGGTGAGCTCGGGCAATGGATGGCGGCCGGTAGCAGCAGATTTTGGCGACGAAAGGTCGTCGTCGAGATGCGCGTAGCGCGCGCCGGGGATGTGGCCATCCAGGTAGACGCGGCGACCGTAGTCGGTGTCGGCAAGCGAAAACCGACAGTCGACGACCACCCAGCGGCCGAGCTGGGCGGCGAGTTGTTCGGATGTGACAAGAGTGTTGGACATATCAGGCTTCGGGGGCGAGAAATCGGAATCCGGGTGGGGTATCCGGCGCGCTCGCCGTGAAACCGATCCCCCGCCCCTGTTGCTGCGTCAATAGCCGCCTTTGCCGAAAGGCTTGGGCAGCCCCGCGATGCGGCAGCCCTGGCGAGCCGGCTGGTTGGGAAAGAGCTCGTAGAGCTTTTTCTTCCAGTCGGTGCCCGGATAGTCTTCGTCTAGCTGGAGGACCATGTTGCGGAAGTTCGGGGTCTGGCCGTCTTCCTTGTATTTTTCACGCAGCCAGTTGATGATGGTCCAATGCTCGTCGGTCAGCGTGATTTTTTCGTTAGCGGCGATGACCGGGGGAACATCATCACTAAAGTTGGCTTCCAGCAGGAAGTCTTCTTCGCCGGTTTCGAGTTCTTCGCCATTCACAACATAAGGCATGGTGTTCTCCTTTCAGGGATTAAAAAAAGCCGGGATCGGCAGGTTAAAAAATCTCCGGGACGACCGGAGCAATGGATTTGTGCGGAATGAAAAGGCCGCATCCTAACAGGCGGTTGCGTCCGAGTCCCTCATCCTGCAGGCGCAGGGATTTGTGTGCAGGAACGTCGTGGAGCATCAGGCTGTAGCCACGCAGGAGCCCCCGACTGCTGGCGATCGTCTGAGGTTTTCCACAGATGAAACCGCAACGCAGCTGGAAGCGGCCATCCAGTTCACGCATGACGTCCTGCACGAACTGTTCTTCGGATTCGCTGCCCGTGTCGACGAAATGCGCATAGATATTACTGAAAGGCGAGAACGCCCGTGTCTTGAATCTGCCTATCGTAAGCAAGTGCCCCGACAGATCCAGCGTTTTGCCGACCAGCGCTTCGGTGTCCTGCACGCGTGCTTTCGGCACGCGCATGTAAAGTTTGGTCCTGCGGTTGATGTTCAGGGACGCGTCTCCGCTGTTCGTCTCGGCGCCTTTCAGATGCTGAATGCCTGAACCGGCATCTTCTCCCAGCCAGGGCAACACCGGCAGAACGGCGTCAAGCAGCAGTTGGGCATTGTCGGCAGGAATGGTCGTCCCCACCAGATCGAACTGAAGGTCGATCTGGTGCGCGGTGTATTCCTCTGGCTTGGCCTCTGGCCAGCCCCAGCTCATGGTTTGTCCCCGGCATTGTCACGCGCCCACCCGGCCATCAGTTCGGCCCATTTCTGCGCGCTGGCCGGGTCGATGTCAAAGATGGTGAAGCGCTTGTTTTCGCGAATCCGCACACGCAGGAAAGGCACACCGCCCGCTTCGTGGGTGAGGTGCTGGAATTCGATTTCCTGCCCACCGAACGGAAGGCGCATTTTGTCGAGCGGGGTGATTTCTGGCATGACGGATCCAACGTTCTGAAATTTTATTGATGCCTGGCCAACGACTAAGGACTGTACAGGCCGCCCCTACATAGGGATCAAAGCGATACTCTCAATCCCCAGAAGGGGTAGGGGCTTGCGTTTGCAACAATATTTTAATACTCTTATTGACTCCTGTGCTCGCCAGTTAATGTCTCATCGATTCCCCCGGTCAGGCATTACCGTGTTGGGCAAAGTCGCCTACTCCTTTCGGGTAGGTTTTGACCTACCGGAATGGGTTATGTGTTTTACCCATGAGAATGATGGTCGCGAACAGGGTGACTGAATACGATGACGGGATACCGTTAGGCTGCCTGCGTAACGGGCATTTCGAAATGTTCTAGGAGAGAAAATTATGGCAAAGCAAATGATTGATACGCCCAATCTGGACGAGCTAGAGAAAGGCCCGTGGCCCAGCTTCGTGACCGGCCTGAAGCGTCTGGCCAAGGAAAACGACATGATGGTTGACCTCATGGGTCAGCTTGAAACTTCGTACAAGACCAAGTTTGGTTACTGGAAAGGCGGTACGGTTGGTGTTTTCGGTTACGGTGGTGGTGTTATTCCCCGCTTCACCGAGCTGAAGGATGAGAATGGCAATCCCCAGTTCCCCGAGGCCGCCGAGTTCCATACCCTGCGCGTGCAACCGCCCGCCGGCATGCATTACACCTCCGACCTGCTGCGCAAAATGTGCGATGTGTGGTCGAAAAATGGCGGTTCCGGCCTGATTGCCTTCCATGGCCAGTCCGGCGACATCATGTTCCAGGGCATCAAGACTGCCGACGTGCAGCGTGCCTTCGACGAATTCAACGAAATGGGCTTCGATCTGGGTGGTGCCGGTCCCGCGCTGCGCACCTCGATGTCCTGTGTGGGTGCGGCCCGTTGCGAAATGTCGTGCTACGACGAAGCCAAGGCGCTGCGCACCGTCATCAACAACAACCTGGACGACATGCACCGTCCGTCGCTGCCCTACAAGTTCAAGTTCAAGTTCTCCGGCTGCCCGAACGACTGCGTCAACGCGATCCAGCGTTCCGACATGGCGACCATCGGCACCTGGCGCGACAACATCCGCGTGAACGAGGCGCAAGTCCAGGATTACATGAAGGCGCATGGCATGAATGACCTCGTCAACGACGTCATCAGCAAGTGCCCGACCAAGGCTATCACTCTGGTCGAAAGCAGCAAGTTTGCCGCCAGCGAGCATGTCTCGGCCGCTGACCTTGGCAACGGTCAGACCATGTGCATCGACAACAAGAACTGCGTGCGCTGCATGCATTGCCTGAACGTCATTCCTGGCGGTCTGCTGCCCGGCAAAGATAAGGGTGTGACGATCCTGGTGGGCGGCAAGGGCGTGCTGAAAATCGGTGCGACCATGGGTACCGTGGTGATCCCCTTCATGAAGCTCGAATCCGAAGAGGACTTCGAAAAGCTGAACGACCTGGCCCGCAACATCATTGACTTCTTTGCGGAAAACGCACTGGAGCACGAGCGTACGGGTGAGATGATCGAGCGTATCGGTCTGACCAATTTCCTCGAAGGTCTGGACATCCCGGTCGATCCCAACATGATCAGCTCGCCGCGTTCCAACCCCTACTTCCGCTCCGACGACTGGGACGAGCAGGTTGAAAAATGGAACGAATACAAGCAGTCGGCTGCTTGAGCCCGTTGCGCTAATCAGCTTTAAATCGGACGACCTCCGGCGCGTGCCGGAGGTCGTGTAACAATCAGTTGGAGATAAAAATGGCAGAACTGCGTCAGCCTATCGAATCCGGGGCGCCGGATCCGATGCCCTACATGCATCCCGTAATGGTTAAAAACTACGGTAAATGGGCTTTCCACAGCCATCCGAAACCGGGTGTTCTGTATCACCGCGCTGAAAGCGGCGATGAAATCTGGACCGTCAAGGCTGGCACCCAGCGTCAGATGGACCACTACACCATTCGCGAGCTGGCTGACATCGCCGACCAGTATGGCGATGGCTATGTGCGCTTCACCGCGCGTTCCAATATCGAATACATGGTGGCAGACGGCTCCAAGGTCGAGCCGCTGATCAAGGCTTTGTCCGAGAAGGGTTATCCCATCGGCGGTACCGCCAACTCGGTGTCGATGATCGCTCACACCCAGGGCTGGCTGCACTGCGACATCCCCGGCACTGATGCTTCCGGCGTGGTGAAGGCGCTGATGGACGAACTGTACGACGATTTCGTCAAGTGCGAGATGCCGAACCGCGTCAAGCTCTCGACCTCCTGCTGCGAAATCAACTGCGGCGGCCAGGCCGACATCGCGATCATCGTCCAGCACACCAAGCCGCCGAAAATCAACCACGATCTGGTGGCCAACGTTTGCGAGCGTCCTTCGGTCGTCGCGCGTTGCCCGGTCGCCGCAATTCGCCCGGCCCTGGTGAACGGCAAGCCTTCCCTGGAAGTCGACGAGAAGAAATGCATCTGCTGCGGCGCGTGCTTCCCCCCGTGCCCCCCGATGCAGATCAACGATCCCGAGCATTCGAAGATCGCCATCTGGGTTGGTGGCAAAAACTCGAACGCGCGCTCGAAGCCGACCTTCCATAAACTCGTTGCAGCCGGCTTGCCAAATAACGCGCCTCGCTGGCCCGAAGTCGCCGAAGTGGTCAAGAAGATCCTGGCCACCTACAAGGCAGACGGCAAACCCTGGGAGCGCATGATCGACTGGATCGATCGTATCGGCTGGCCTGCATTCTTCGAAAAAACCGGTCTGCCCTTCACCAAGTATCACATCGATAACTGGCGCGGCGGCCGCTACAACCTGAACGCTTCGGCGCATATCCGCTTCTGATCGTTCATGGCGTAGTCATCATGTCTGCCACGAAAAACCTGTGGCGGGCATGATGAATAATAACGACTCAATTTTTGGAGCAAGAGCAAGCCATGCAATTCGGCATTTTGATCAACGAAGGGCCTTATAACCACCAGGCCAGCGACTCTGCCTACCTCTTCGCGCGCACTGCGATCGAAAAGGGGCACAAGGTTCCGCGCGTATTTTTTTATCACGATGGCGTGAACAACTCGACCAACAAGTCCGAGCCGCCGCAAGACGACCGTAACGTCACCCAACGCTGGTCAAAGCTGGCCGAAGAGCACGGTATCGACCTTGTCGTGTGCGTGGCCGCGGCACTGCGTCGCGGCATCAAGGATGACATCCTGGCTCCCGGCTTCCGCATTTCGGGTTTGGGCCAGCTGGTGGAAATGGGTATTCAGTACGACCGTCTCGTGACGTTCGGTGATTGAGGGATTTGGCGAGATGAGCGATATGGATATGGACGACGGCTCTGGCGTCGTCAAGAAATTCATGTTCCTGAACCGCAAGGCGCCGCATGGAACGGTGTATGCGCTGGAGGGCTTGGAAGTGGTGCTGATTACCGCCGCTTTCGATCAGGACGTAAGTTTGGTGTTTACCGATGACGGCGTGTACCAGCTGATGAAAGGCATGGATACCAAAGGTATCGAAGTCAAGGACTTCTCCAAGACTTACCGTGCACTGGAAGGTTATGACATCGAGAAACTCTATGTCGACAGCACTTCCTTGAAGGCGCGCGGTTTGACCGAGGAAGACCTGATTGTAGACGTGACTGTTCTGTCGGACGACGAGATGAAAAATCTCATGGCCGAGCAAGACGTCGTGATCAGCTTCTAAGGGGAGACACATGCTGCATATTGTGAACAAATCGGCCACTGAGCGTAGTACGCTGGATAGCTGTCTTCGCCTGGCCACCAAAGGTTCTGCTGTACTGCTGATCGAAGACGCGGTGTACGCGGCAACGAAGGGCAGTGCGGCGGCGGCGAAAATCCAGGCAGCACAGGCTGACCTCAAGATTTACGCACTCGGTCCCGATCTGGCAGCGCGCGGCATGGCCGGGCGTGTTCTGGATGGTGTCAATGTCGTGGATTACGGCGGTTTTGTGGATCTGGTCGCAGAGCACAGCAACTGTCAGTCTTGGCTGTAATTTTTATCTACAAGGAGTATTGCTATGCCTATGGTGAACATCGCCGGTAAGGAAGTCGAAGTCGACGAAGAAGGTTATCTGGTCGACCTGTCGCAGTGGAATGAAGATATCGCCAAGTACATGGCGGTAGAAGAGAAAGTCGACCTGACCGATTCCCATTGGGAAGTCGTCAACTTCCTGCGTGAGTACTACGCCGAATATCAGATCGCCCCGGCTGTCCGCGTGCTGACCAAAGCGATTGGCAAAAAGCTCGGCCCGGAAAAGGGCAACAACAAGTATCTGTACGAGCTGTTCCCGTACGGCCCCGCCAAGCAGGCCTGTAAGATTGCCGGTCTGCCCAAGCCTACTGGCTGTATCTAAACGGTCTGCCTGCATCGGGTACTCGGGTCGCCCCGAAAGTCGGGGCGATTCGATTTGTTGACCGGGTTCACCGGGTGTTTTCAAATCGAATGCGCTCGCGCGATGACCATCGCGGCGTTCGATTCGCAAACACGACGTTGTTGGGGGATTGGTTTTGTCTATTGCGACAATGATTTTCGCCGGTATTTTCTACCTCGCAACCCTGTTGCTGGTGGTTGGCCTTGTCTACAAGATTTTCGACTACAGCCGCACACCGGCGCCGCTGAAAATCCCGACCACCCCCGCGCCTACGACGCAAACGGGTGTGGTTTACCGCATGGCCAAGGAGGTCGTGCTGTTCGAATCACTGTTCAAGTCCAACAAGTGGATCTGGGTGTTCGGCTGGCTGTTCCACTTCGGCATGTTGCTGGTGTTGATTCGTCATCTGCGTTACTTCATCAATCCGATTCCGGAGTGGCTGCTTTTCATTCAGCCTTTCGGAAAATACGCCAGCATCATGATGGTTGTGGGCCTGCTAGGCCTGCTGGCACGCCGCTTCGTCGTTGACAGGGTGCGCTACATCTCGACCCCGTCGGATTACCTCATGCTTGTATTGCTCATCGGCATTGGCGTCACGGGCATGCTGACGACGTTTGTGGTGCACACGGACATCGTCGCTCTCAAGCAGTTCTTCATGGGTTTGATGTTCTTTGATCTGCAGCCCGTACCTGAAGATCCGATCATACTGGCGCATCTGGCCATGGTTGCCTTGCTGATGGTGATTTTTCCCATTAGCAAATTGCTGCACGCGCCAGGCATCTTCTTCAGCCCGACGCGAAACCAGGTGGACGACCCGCGTGAGCATCGTCATGTGGCGGCGTGGGCGGCACGCCTGGACCAGAACAATTGATTGCGGGCAACAAGCCCCGGCAATAACCAGTACGGATAGAGGACGCTTAAGTGGCTGCTGCTGAATTTGACATCCCGGAGATCAAGGAATCGATCGAGATTCCCAAGCTGCGTGAAGGCGTGATGGCGCACGCCAAATCCTTCCCTGCGCCCAAGCCAGTGCAGGATTACATGGGCTATCCGCACGAGCTGGGCGAAGACTGGAAAGAGCGTGCCATCGACAAGATGGGGGATCTGCTCGGCAAGTATCGCTCGCTCAAGGTCTTTCTGGACGCCTGCGTACATTGCGGAGCCTGTACCGACAAGTGCCATTATTATCTCGGCACGTCCGATCCCAAAAATATGCCGGTTGCGCGTCAGGATCTGATGCGCCAGGTTTATCGCCGCTACTTCACCACGGCCGGCAAGCTTTTTCCGAAACTGGTGGGCGCAAAAGACCTCACCAAAGAAGTGCTGGACGACTGGTACGGCTACTACCACCAGTGCTCGGAATGTCGCCGCTGCTCAGTTTTCTGCCCTTATGGCATCGACACGGCTGAAATCACCATGGCCGGGCGGGAAATTCTCAACCACGTCGGCATTGGTCAAAAATATTCCAACGAGATTCTGGGCAAGGTTCTAAAGATCGGGAACAACCTTGGCCTGCCTGGGCCCGCGCTCGAAGACACCCTGCTTGGCCTGGAAGAAGACATCGAAGCCGACACCGGTGTGCCGGTCAAGATGCCGATTGACGTCAAGGGCGCCGAAGTGCTGCTGGTCACCCCGTCGGCGGACTTTTTCTCCGAGCCGCACGTCGAATCCCTGATCGGCTACGCCAAGGTCTTTCATGCCGCCGGCATCAGCTGGACCTTGTCATCGCACGCGTCGGAAGCCGGCAATTTCGGTTTGTTCAACGGCAACTACGAAACCATGCGCAAGGTTGCCATGCGCATTCGCGATGCCGCGCTGGAACTTGGCGTGAAGCGCATCGTGGTTGGCGAATGTGGCCACGCCTGGCGTGTGGCGTACAGTTTCTGGAACACCCTTACCGGTCTGGGCTATGGCGGTAACGACCCGTTTTCGATCGAACTGCAGAAGCAGCTTGACCACAACTATCCTCAGCCGCAGCATA
>JAIWOL010000162.1 GCA_020216925.1 Thiobacillus sp.
TTTGCGAACTGACCCATGATCTGATCAAGGCTGGCAAGATCAAGGTCGATCCGTCACAAAACGATGATCTGGTCGTGACGTATCACGATTCCTGCAATGTGGCGCGTGCCTCGCGCATGGGCGATATGCCGGGGGGGCAGTTCATCATTCCGCGCGAACTGATCAAGTCGGTTGCGAACAATTTTCACAACATGGCAGACGATACGATTTACGAGTCGACTTTCTGCTGTGGCGGCGGGGGCGGGCTGCTGACCGATGATTTGATGGAGGTTCGCGTGAAGGGGGCTCTTCCCCGCGTCACCGCACTGAACTCGGTTGTGCAGGAGTACCAGGTCAATTTCATGGCCACCATCTGCGCGATTTGCAAGGCGCAATTCACCAAGGTTCTGCCCAAGTACGGCTTTGACATGAGTATGGTCGGCGGGGTGCATCAACTGGTAAGCAAGGCGATTCTGCTCGAAGCAGTCGAAAAACCCGACTCTGCCGAGTAAGGCTCACATTTGTTTGATATTCACTTAGTTTTGTAGGCGTTAGGAGAACCAACATGGCTGTCACGACCAACAAGGTACAAAAAACCGAAGGTATGACTTGGCGTCGCTATAAGGATGGCGAATCCGAGCGGAATATTCGCTCCGCCCAGGATCGTATCTTCCAGGCAAGCTGGACGCATAAATGTCCGGAATACATGCTCTCCACGCCGCCATGCCAGGGTTCGTGCCCCGCGGGTGAAGACATTCGCGGCTATCTGAACATTGTGCGCGGCATCGAGAAGCCGCCCGCAGGCACCACCTGGCAGGAATATGCCTTCCGCCGCATCACCGAAGCCAATCCCTTCCCCGCTGTGATGGGGCGTGTCTGTCCCGCTCCGTGCGAGTCTGGCTGCAACCGCAACATGGTCGAAGACCACGTGGGCATCAACGCGGTCGAACATTTCGTGGGCGACTGGGGTATCGAGAATGGCATGAAATTCACTGCTGCCGCCACCGAAACCGGCAAGAAAGTCGCGATCATCGGCGCCGGTCCTGCCGGGCTGGCAGCCGCGTACCAGCTTCGCCTGCGTGGCCACGGCGTCACCATTTTCGACGAGCACGAAGAGCTTGGCGGCATGATGCGCTACGGCATTCCTGGCTTCCGTACCCCGCGTGAAATGCTGGATTCGGAAATCAGCCGCATCATCGAAATGGGTGTCGAAACCCGCCTCAAGACCCGCGTTGGCACCGACATCTCGTTTGATGAACTGGACAAGAGCTACGATGCAATTTTCCTGGCAATGGGAGCGCAGGCTGGCCGTCCGCTGCCGGTGCCCGGAGCCGAAGCGCCCAACTGCGTCACCGCCGTTGCGTTCCTGCGTGCCTTCAACGAAGGCCGCCTGCAGCATGTTGGCAACCGCGTCGTCGTCATCGGTGGCGGCGATACCTCCATCGACGTGGCCACGGTTGCCCGTCGCCTGGGCAACGTGACCAAATCTGGCACGCACGACGAGCGACCTGAAAACGTCATCGCTGGCCATATGGCTTCCGATGTTGCCTCGATTTCTGCCCGTGAAGGCGCAGAGGTCGTGCTGGTGTCGCGCGCGACCATGGACAAGATGGCCGCCAACAAGCACGAAGTCGAACATGCCCTGCAAGAGGGAATCGAGATCATCGGTGGCGTCACCCCGGTGGCCGTCGTCGTCGACGCCAACGGGCGTGCCACCGCGCTGCGCGTGGCTGAATTCGTGATGGAAGGCAACCAGACAAAGATCATCGAGGGCACCGAACGCGACCTGCCGGGCGATCTGATCGTGTCCGCGATTGGTCAGGCTGTCGATTTCACCGGGATCGAGCAATTCAACAACAATAACGGCCTCATCAAGACTGACAAGAACTATCGTTTCCCCGGCAGCGAGAAAATCTTTGTCGGCGGCGACGTGATTCGCCCGCACCTCCTGACTACCGCCATCGGCCATGCCTCGATCGCCGTCGACGGTATCGACGCCTTTCTCAAGGGCAAGGAACTCGACAAGCGCCCCAAGGTCGACGTCCACCATTTCGACGAGATCCGCAAGTGGCTCGAATCCGGGCACGAGTACAGTGAAATCCACGGCCAGATCTGGGGTACATCCGAGCGCAAGGACATTCTGCACAACTTCGAAGACCGTTCGGCGCGTCACATCATTCCGCACAACGAGCTGTTCCTGGGGCACTTCCCGAACACGCCTCGCCACATCCGTGACGTGACCGTGCTGGACAAGGATGCGGCGCTGGGCAACTTCGAGGAGCGTCTGCATGCGCTCTCGGACAAGGAAGTCGTTGACGAAGCCAAGCGTTGCATGTCCTGCGGCCAGTGTTTCGAATGCGACAACTGCGTGGTGTACTGCCCGCAGACAGCCGTGTTCAAGGTGAAGAAAAAAGACAACCCCACGGTGGGGCGTTATGTCGACACCGATTACACCAAGTGCATCGGCTGCCATATCTGTGCCGACGTCTGCCCGACCGGCTACATTGTCATGGGTATGGGTGACTGAACGTGATGGCCAGTCTCATGCAGCGCGCATCGCGCGCAGCGTTCCTGGCAGCGGCGATCGTCTGGGCGGGGCTGCTCCCCGCCCAGGGCGGCGCACCCAAGCCCGTCATCGAAAAGGCGGTCAAGGGCCAGCAGTGCGTGGAAGACACCGAATACATGCGGAAAAACCACATGAAGGTGCTGAATCATCACCGCGACAAAACGGTGATCGAAGGCATCCGCACCAAGAAGCACAGCCTCAAGGAATGCATCAATTGCCACGCCAGCGAAAAAACCGGCAGCGTGGCCAAATCCAAGGACGATTTTTGCGTCAGCTGCCACACCTATGCAGCGGTGAAAATTGACTGTTTCGAATGTCATTCGACCAAGCCGCAAGGCCCGATGACGATGCATCCGCTGAATGCGGACACGGCACACTACAAGCACAAGCTGGCGGCAGGCGCGAAAAAGCCGGTCAGCGTTGACGACATGGCCAAGGTTGCACAATGAGTGAGATGAACCCCAACCAGGGAAGTCCTGCGCGGCAGCAAGCGGCGCAGACGGTTGAATCGCTGCAACGTCGCCGCTTCATCGGTGCGGCGGGGGCAGCCGCGGGCTTAGCCATCGCCCCGGGCGTGATGCTGATCGAAGTGGCTCATGGACGACCGGAGGAGCAAGCGGCCAGCAGCGCAGTGCGCTGGGGCATGCTGGTAGACGCCACCAAGTGTGGCACCGGCTGCAACGACTGCGTGACGGCCTGCAGCACCGAGAACGGCTGGACGCCGGTTGCCGAAAGCGCGCATCCGAAGCAGGCGCCGCAGTGGATACGCAAGCTGGAATTGCAGGACCCCCTGACGCAGATGGAAACCAATCTGCCGATGATGTGCCAGCATTGCGCCGAGCCTCCCTGTGTCGACGTGTGCCCCACCGGTGCCTCGTTCAAGCGTGCGGACGGCATCGTCCTGGTCAACCGCCATACCTGCATCGGCTGTCGTTATTGCATGATGGCCTGCCCGTACAAGGCCCGTTCCCTGGTACACGAGCAGCTCAACGACACACAGAAGCCCGATGTGCCGCGTGGCATTGGCTGTGTCGAATCCTGTACTTTCTGCGTGCAGAAAGTGGATCGCGGCGACGGAACCACTGCCTGTGTGGAAGCCTGCACCGCATCGGGTCACAATGCCCTGGTCTTCGGTGACATGAACGACCCGGAATCGGAAATTTCCAGGAAGCTCCGCGAAATTCCGACCAAGCAGGTTCGCGCCGACCTCAATCTGAACCTCGGCGTTCGTTATCACGGAATTTAAACCATCATGGCAAGCATAACCTTCCGCGAAGTAGAAGGCAGCAGCCTCAAATACTGGCTGCTATTCGGCGGTCTGGGCCTGTTCGTCCTGTTCGGCGCGCTGTCCTGGAACTACATGCATCATTACGGTCACGTCGTGACCGGCATGGACAACCAGATCGTCTGGGGGCTGCCGCACGTCTTTGCCGTGTTCCTCATCGTGGCGGCATCGGGTGCGCTCAACGTCGCTTCGATCGCCTCGGTCTTTAACAAGCCGATGTACAAACCCCTGGCGCCGTTGTCTGCCATTCTGGCGATTGCGCTCATGCTCGGAGGCTTGCTGGTTCTGGTGCTCGACCTCGGCCGGTCTGATCGGCTCATCGTCGCCATGACGCATTTCAACTTCAAGTCCATGTTCACCTGGAACGTGTTCCTGTATTCCGGCTTCTTTGCGCTGGTGGGCATTTACCTCTGGACCATGCTCGACCGCACCGTCAAGTCCTATTCCAAGGCAGCAGGCACGGCCGCCTTCATCTGGCGTCTGCTGCTCACCACCGGTACCGGTTCGCTGTTCGGTTTTCTGATTGCGCGTGAGCTGTACGGTACAGCCATGCTCGCGCCCATGTTTATCATCATGTCGTTTGCCTACGGCCTGGCGGTCTATCTGATGGTGCTGGCCGCCGCCTACAGCTGGACTGGGCGTGCGCTGGGCGACACCGTGATGCAGCGCCTGCGCTACCTGCTGGTCATATTTGTCGCGGCCGTTCTCTACTTCGTGGTCACCTATCACATGACCAACCTGTACTTCACCAAATTACATGCAGTAGAAGCCTTCATCCTGCGTGATGGTGGCATCTTCACCACACTGTTCTGGTTTGGCCAGATTCTGGCCGGCTGCGTGATCCCGCTGGTGATTCTACTGACCGGTCTTGGCAGGCAGCGCAGCTGGATCATGATTGCCTGCGCACTTGTAATCCTGGGCGGCATCCTGCAAATGTACGTCACCATCATCGGTGCACAGGCTTATCCGCTCGATCTCTTCCCCGGCCTCAACGAAAAAAGCAGCTTTTTTGATGGCGTGGTTCACAGCTACATGCCGAGCGTGCCCGAACTCTTTTTGGGTTTGGGTGGCGTGGCGGTTGCCCTGCTGGTGACGACCTTCGCGGTGAAGGTTCTACGACTCTTGCCCGAGAGCCTGGACGACGCGACTGTCGCCAAGCTGGAACATTGATCGAACCTGCCGGCTTGTACGGCAGGTGAGCGGCCGGCATGACTCAGCAAGCCACACCTACGACACGCGGGGCCAGCAGGCCCCGCGTGTTCATTTCAGCCGCGCATAAATCCTCCGGCAAGACGACGCTGACGCTCGGCCTGGCGGCCGCGCTGACAGCCCGTGGCCTTGCGGTGCAGACCTTCAAGAAAGGCCCCGACTACATCGATCCCCTGTGGCATGGAATGGCCTCTGGCCGTCGCTGCTACAACCTGGATTTCCACATGATGACGCGTGATGAGATCGATGCGCGTTTTGCCGTGGCTACAGAAACGGCGGGGCTTAGCCTCATAGAGGGCAACAAAGGCCTGTATGACGGGCTGGACCTGGACGGAAGCAACAGCAATGCCGCGCTCGCCAAGCAGCTCCGGGCCCCGGTGGTGCTGGTGATCGATGCGCGCGGCATGACGCGGGGCGTGGCCCCGCTCATTCTGGGTTATCAGGCGTTCGACCCCGAGGTGAAGATCGCCGGTGTCATCCTCAACCAGCTTGGCGGCAGCCGGCATGAATCAAAACTGCGTGCGGTGATCGAGCATTACACGGCCGCACAGGTCATCGGCGCGGTGCAGTTTGAGCGTCAGCTCCAGATTGCGGAGCGCCACCTTGGATTGGTGCCGGCAAACGAGGCAGACGCTGCGCGGGCGCGCATTGACAAGCTGGCAGAATCGGTTGCGGCGCAAGTCGACCTCGACGCCTTGCGTGCCATCGCCGACACCGCGCCGGGGTGGACGGGGGCCGCGCGGGCTGCCGATGTGGCAGTCGGCGTAAGACCGCGAATTGCCATAGCGCAGGATGCCGCCTTTGGTTTTTACTACGGTGAAGACCTGGATCAGCTTGCGCGCGCGGTCGATCTCGTGCCATTCGATACTCTGAGAGACCGTGTCCTCCCCGATGTTGACGGCCTGATTATCGGGGGCGGCTTTCCCGAGATGTTCATGGATGCGCTGTCGGACAACGCGCCCCTGCGCGCCGACATCCGCCGGCGGATCGAGGCCGGTCTGCCCGCCTATGCGGAATGTGGCGGGCTGATGTATCTCTCGCGCAGCCTTGAATACCAGGGGCGTCGTCGAGATATGGTAGGCGTGGTGCCAGGCGACACGCGCATGCACGACCGGCCAGTCGGCCGCGGCTATGTCCGTTTGCAGCCCACGGGCGAAGACCGCTGGAATGAAACTGCCGTGATCCCGGCTCATGAGTTCCACTATTCCAGTCTGGACAACCTGCCGGACGATACCCGTTATGCCTACCGGGTGCTGCGCGGTCACGGTATCGACGGCAGCCACGATGGCTACCAGGTGCACAATCTGCTCGCCGGCTATGCGCACCGGCGTGGCTCCGGGGCGCAAGGCTGGATAGAGCCTTTTCTAAATCAGGTTCGATCGCACAAGTCGGGGCTTGGCGCCCAAACCCAATCGATTCATTCAAGAGGACTGTCATGATCAAGATTACCGATGCAGCCGCCGAGCAAATCCGGCGTGCCAACAACAACCCCGATGTATTCGACCTGATCCTGCGCGTGGCCGCGTATCAGGAGGAAGATGGCAGCGTCAACTACGGCATGGGATTTGACAGTGAACGGGCGGACGACGAACACCTCATCGTCAACAAGATCGAGGTGCTCATCGCGCCTTCGTCGACGCCGTACCTGCAAGGGGTGACGCTGGATTTCGTCGAGATGTCGCCTGGTGACATGCGTTTCATCTTTATCCCGCCCTACTCACAGGATGACTCTGCCGAGGGCGACGCACCCGTCGCAGAATAAACCATGAACTACCTGCCCATCTTCCTTGACCTGCGTGGCCGGCACTGCCTGGTCGTCGGCGGCTGTGAAACCTCGGCACGCAAGGCCGAACTGCTGCTGCGGGCCGGGGCGCACGTCGATGTGGTCGCGCATGAGCTGCATGCCGGCTGGTCACGCCTGCCGCACGCCGAGCGGGTGCGGCGTGTGGCCGATCAGTTCAGTCCCGCCCTGCTCGACGGCAAGGACGCCGTCATCGTGGTCGAAGAAAATTCGCAGACGGCGCAGGCCATCGCCGACGCCGCGCGTGCGCGCCACATTCCCGTCAATGTCGCGGACAAGCCCGCCCTGTGCAGCTTCATCCTGCCGTCGATCATCGACCGCTCGCCCATCGTGGTTGCCGTATCGTCGGGCGGCGAATCGCCGGTGCTGGCGCGCCTGTTGCGCGCCCGGCTCGAAACGCTGATACCTGCGGCCTATGGCCGTCTTGCCACGCTTGCGTCAAGCGTCAAAGATCGCGTACGCGCCAGTATCAAACCCGAACAGCGCCGCGCCTTCTGGGAAAAGGTATTCCTGTCGCCGGTGGCGGAAATGGTCTTCTCCGGCCGTGAGGCCGAAGCCGAAAAACAGCTCGAAGACATGATCGCCAACGCCAGCACCCAAGATATCAGCCGGGGCGAGGTCTATCTCGTCGGCGCCGGCCCCGGCAACCCCGATCTCCTCACCTTCCGCGCGCTGCGTCTCATGCAGCAGGCGGACGTGATCGTCCATGACCGCCTCGTGTCGCAGCCCATCCTCGACATGTGCCGCCGCGACGCCGAGCGCATCTACGTGGGCAAAGAGCGCGACGACCACGCCGTACCGCAAGACCAGATCAACCTCCTGCTGGTGAAACTTGCCAAGGAAGGCAAGCGCACCCTGCGCCTGAAGGGCGGCGACCCCTTCATCTTCGGGCGCGGCGGCGAAGAAATCGAAACCCTGGTCGAACACGGCGTGCCCTTCCAGGTGGTCCCGGGCATCACGGCCGCCGCCGGCGTCGCCTCGTACGCCGGCATTCCGCTCACCCACCGCGATTACGCGCAGTCGGTGTCCTTCGTCACCGGGCATCTCAAGGACAACACCTTCAACCTCAACTGGGAAGGCATCGCTCGCCACGACCAGACCATCGTCATCTACATGGGGCTGAAAGGCCTGCCGCTGCTGTGCGATGCGCTGGTCAAACACGGCCTGGACCCGAGCACGCCGGCGGCCATCGTCCAGCATGGCACGCTGCCCACCCAGCGCGTCATCACGGGTGATCTCTCCACCCTCACCGAACTGGCCGAGGCTGCCAAACTCAAGGCACCCACGCTCATCATCGTCGGCAATGTCGTCAAGCTGCGTGAAAAGCTGGGCTGGTTCCACCCTGAAACCCACGGCGAGCAGGCGTGCCGTACGCCGCTCGAAGCGCCCGACCACCTGCGCTGAGCATGGCCCAGGCGCAGTCTCGCCCGGCGCTCGATGCGCATGAGGCCGTCGAGGCGCAGGCGGCGCAGATGCGGCGTGACGGCCGTCACATTGCCCCCGTGCTCTGGCGCGGCGCGCCCGCCTGGCTCAAGCTGGCTGTGCCGCAGCCGCCTGCCTGGCGCTATCAGCTGCTCGCCGGCGCGGCGAAGGCGCTGGGGCAACCTGCCATGCAGCCGGTGCGGCCCCATGGGGGCAATGCTGGCCTGCGCATCGAGGCGCGCCGCATCCGCGCACTGGGCGCGGCCCACCTTCGTGCGCCCGACATTCTCGACGAAGCCGACGACTGGTTGCTGCTGTCCGATCTGGGCCAGCTCACGCTCGAATCGCTGATCCGACGCGCAGACGCCGGCGAGCGCCTGGACTGGTGGCAGCGTGGCGCGGACTACATCCTGCAGGCGCATCGCGCAGAGCAGTATCTCAGCCAAGCCTTTGCGCGCAATTTTGTCTGGTCGGATGAAGCGGGCCTGGGAGCAATCGATTTCGAGGACGATGCGCTTTCCGCCATGTCGCTCGCCGATGCGCAGGTGCGTGACTGGTTGCCTTACCTGTTTTCGAGTGTGATGTATTTCGAGGATCGCCTGCCGGTGCTGTGTGCGGCACTGGGCGAGCGGTTGCAGCAGGAAACGCCGGCCGTGCGCGACGGGCTGGCCACCGCCTTGCGCCGTACGGCGTGGTTGCGTGTGGCACGCTGGCTGCCGGCACGCATGCAGCGCACCGATGTGCGCAAGACCCGCTGTTTTGGCGATTTTGCACGCCTGTGCGCGCAGCGCGTGCAGCGTCAGTAAGTCAGTGCGACGCCGGCCGCAGTCCGGCTTCCACGTGCTGCATCATGCTCGCCGCCAGTTCGCGTTCGCCTTCGAGCACATCCACGCCCTGTTCACGGCGCAGCAAGTCGGCCTCTTCCGCATTGTGGCTGCGTGCCACCACGTGAATGCGCGGGTTCAGCGTACGGGCAATCTCGATCATCTTGCGCGCTTCGAAGGTGTCGGGTGTGGCAATCACCAGCATCTGCGCCCGCGCAACGTGCGCCTGGATCAGCACCGCCGCATCGGTCGCGTCACCCGCCACGGCGTGCATGCCCTTGGCACGCAGGGCCTCCACCGCCTCGCGCTGCTGCTCGGCGATCACACAGAGCGTGCTATTCCTGGCCAGCGATTCGGCAATATGCCGGCCCACCCGGCCATAGCCCACCAGCACCACATGGTGGGTCAGCGTTTCCGATGGCAGGGTGGCGGGCAATTCGGCGAGTGGATCATCACGTGTCTCCAGCCGGCGATACAACTGTGAGCGCTTGCGCAGCCAGCCCTGCAGGGGCTCGATGGCGCTGAACAGCAGCGGGTTGAGCGCAATCGAAATCAGCGCGCCGGCGAGTATCAGGCTTTGCCCTTCGTCGGGCAGTACGCCCAGCGCCACGCCCAGGCCCACCAGAATGAACGAGAACTCGCCGATCTGCGCGAGGCTCGCCGATACCGTGAGCGCCGTGCCCAGCGGGTAACGCAATGCCAGCACCAGCAGAGCCGCCGCCAGCGATTTGCCGAACACGATGATGGCCACCACCGCCAGTACGCGCAGCGGCTCTTCCACCAGAATGTTCGGGTCGAACAGCATGCCCACCGATACGAAGAACAGCACCGCAAACGCATCGCGCAGCGGCAGCGATTCTTCCGCCGCGCGGTAGGCCAGCGAGGATTCGCGCAGCACCATGCCGGCGAAGAAGGCCCCCAGGGCAAACGACACCCCGAACAGGGCAGACGACCCGTAGGCAATGCCCAGTGCCGCAGCCACCACGCACAGCGTGAACAATTCCCGCGAGCCCGTGCGGGCCACCTGCCACAACAGCCAGGGGAACAGGCGACGTCCGCCCACCAGCATCAGCGCAATGAACAGAGCCACCTGGGCCAGGGTCAGCCCCAGCGTCACCAGCAGGGATTCGTTGGGCGCGGATTCGCCAGCCGACATGCTCGCCAGAGGCGGTAACAGCACCAGCACCAGCACCATCACCAGATCTTCCACCACCAGCCAGCCCACCGCGATACGGCCATTGGGCGTATCGAGTGCGCCCCGGCTTTCTAGCGCCTTGAGCAGCACCACCGTACTGGCCACCGACAGGGCCAGGCCAAACACGATGCCGGCCATCAGACTCCAGCCCCAGAATGTGGCCAGGCCCCAGCCCATGGCCGTGGCCGTGGCAATCTGCACCACCGCACCCGGCAGGGCAATCTTCTTCACCGACATCAGATCGTCGAGCGAAAAATGCAGGCCCACGCCAAACATCAGCAGCATCACGCCAATCTCCGCAAGCTGGCCCGCCAGCGCCGTATCCGCGATGAAGCCCGGGGTGTGGGGCCCCAGCAGGATGCCGGCCAGCAAATAGCCCACCAGCGTAGGCAGGCGCAACTTGGCGGCAGCGAATCCGAAAATCAGCGCCAGCCCGAATGCGGCGGCAATGGTGGTGATGAGTTCAACGTTGTGCGGCATAGGGCGATAACCGGCTTGCGCGTCGGCACAAGTGGACATGAACAGGTTGCCCCGAGTGTACCCGACACCCGGCGTGATCATTCGTCAGGGAAGCAACCCGGTTGGCGTGCGCCCATGCCTGCAATCGACGACAATGCTGCGTGCACCATATGCCATGTCGCCGTTGTTCAATTCAGGAGACTCATTCCATGCGTATGACCACCCCATTTCGCGCCATTGCCGCGCTTGCCTTGACGCTGGGTGCCCTGCATGCCCACGCCCAGGCCGGTCGTTTCTACGACCCCAGCAACGCCGCCAGCGCAACCGGCTTCACCATCGGGCACGAGCTGTTTCGCACCATCGGCTGTCCGGGACGCGAGCTCCTCGGCGTGCCTTGAGCCATAGCCGACCAGGACGGTGACGGCGTGCCCGACACCCAGGACAAATGCCCCGCTGTTGCCGCGCGCACGCCGGATGGCTGCCCGGCTGCCGCGCCCGCACAGGCTGCGCCGGTCGCGCCCACGCCCGTCGCCGCGCCTGCT
>JAIWOL010000094.1 GCA_020216925.1 Thiobacillus sp.
CCCCCACCCCGATCACGTCGGAAAGTTGATTAACCCAGGGGGTCAATTCCAGATGTCGTCAGGGGGTTAAATCTGCGTGTCGCTTGACACCCCCAGGCGATCTGGCTGTGCGGATCGAAATAAGTGGTCAATTGGGTGAACGCATTGCCCTCGGGTTGCAGGGTTGTGCGTACGGCTTGCAGATGCGCCATGTCTCTCTCCAAGGATAGCTGCCAGGGGCCGGCACAGACCGGTCGCCACAGGCTAACGCGAGCGGGACAAGGACTCAAGCATGTAACGATGAATTTTTGTGCAGTCCATATCTTGCTGCGCGTAACCTTCGGATGCCCCTTATCTTGTGGCAATACGCCGGGGTCAGAGCGTCCACGCCATGCGTATGGCCAGCACGGCCAGCAACACTGCGAAAACACGCTTCAGTTTGCGTACCGGCAGCCGGTGCGTGGTACGCGCGCCCAGGGGGGCGGTGAGCACACTGCCCAGAACAATCCCGCCCAGGGCAGGCAGGTACACAAAACCCAGACTGCCGGCGGGCAAACCGGAATGGGCCCATCCGCCGACGAGGTACCCAACGGTGCCCGCCAGTGCAATGGGAAAGCCGATCGCCGCCGAGGTGGCAATGGCGCGATGCAGGGGTATGTTGTGCCATAGCATGAACGGCACCGAGAGCGTGCCACCGCCGATGCCGACCCAGCTCGACACCGCACCGATCACGCCGCCGGCAGCCATGCTGCGCACGCTGCCAGGCATGGACCGATGCGCTGCCGGCTTGAAATCCAGCCACATCTGGATCGCCGCATAGGCAAGAAAAACGACAAAGAACAGTTTCAGAATCTGCCCCGGCACCCTGGCCGCCAGCAGGGCGCCGGCCAGGGTGCCAACCAGCGCTCCGCCGGCAATCCGGCGCACCACCTGCCATTCGACCGCCCCATGCCGGTGATGGGCACGCACACTGGACAGCGAGGTGAAGACAATCACGGCAAGCGAGGTGCCCAGCGCGATCTGGGCTTCAATCCCGGGGGCCAGTCCGGCCGCATGCAGTTGCACGATCAGCACCGGGACGATGATCAGGCCGCCGCCCACGCCCAGCAGGCCGGCAACAAATCCGGTCGCCAGCCCCAGGATGAAGTAGCCCGCCAGCAGGCTGGGGGCCAGGTCCGGGATCACAAATGCTTGACGATGAAGTTGTATTCGGCGGGATCTACCGGCGTGATCGACAGGCGGTTGCCGCGCTGCATCAAGCGCATGTTGGCAAGCTCGGGGTAGCCGCGCATTTCCGCCAGCGGCATCAGCCGGGTCTTTTTCACCAGCTGCACGTCCACGTTGAACCAACGCGGATTTTCGCGCGTAGCCTTGGGGTCGAAATATTTGCTGGCGGGATCGAACTGGGTTTCGTCGGGATAGGCCAGTTTCGATACCCGGGCCAGCCCGGCCACGCCCGGCTCGGCGCACGAGGAATGATAAAACAGCACCTTGTCGCCCACCCGCATCTGGTCGCGCATGAAATTGCGCGCCTGATAGTTGCGGATGCCATACCAGGCAACGCTTTGATCGGGAAAACCGGCAAGGTCGTCAATGCTGACGTCGCCGGGCTCGGATTTCATCAGCCAGTAGCGCATGGGAAAAGCCAGTAGCAGTGGGGAATGGGGGTCAGGCGCGTTTGATGAGCGTGCCCACGCCTTCAGGCGTGAGCACTTCCAGCAGCAATGCGTGTTCGACGCGGCCGTCGATGATGTGCGCCGTTTTCACGCCGCTGTTCACCGCATCCACCGCGTAGCCCACCTTGGGGATCATGCCGCCGGAGATGGTGCCGTCAGCAATCAGCTCGTCCACCTCGCGCGGGGTCAGTCCGGTCAGCAAAACTCCCTGCTTGTCCAGTACGCCTGGCGTATTGGTGAGAAAGACAGCCTTTTCCGCCTTCAGCACGCCGGCGATCTTGCCTGCCGCAACGTCGGCGTTGATGTTGTAGGCGTTGCCTTCGGCATCGGCTCCGAGCGGGGCGATCACCGGGATGAAATCGCCAGCGTCCAGATGCTGGATGATCTGCGGGTCGATGCCGGTGATCTCGCCCACTTGGCCGATGTCGAGCATTTCGTCGGATTTGTCCCTGGACGGCACGAGCATTTTTTTGGCATGGATGAAGTTGCCGTCCTTGCCCGTCAACCCCACCGCCTTGCCGCCGTGTTTGTTGATGAGGGTGACAATGTCCTGGTTGACCAGTCCGCCCAGCACCATTTCGACCACGTCCAGGGTTTCCTCATCGGTCACGCGCATGCCCTGGATGAAGTCGGACTGCTTGCCGATCTTTTTCAGCAGGTCGGCGATCTGCGGACCGCCGCCGTGCACCACCACCGGGTTCATGCCCACCAGCTTCAGAAGCACCACGTCCTTGGCGAAGGCCTCCATCAGATGGCGCTCGGTCATGGCGTTGCCGCCGTATTTGACGACGATGGTCTTGTCGTAGAAACGCTGGATGTAGGGCAGCGCTTCCGACAGGATATGGGCCTTGTCGGCGGCGGTATGGGGGGTGGTCATGGCGGCTCCGAAACGGGGATTGCGCGGATTTTACGCCAAGAAAAAGGCGGCGCGCGGCCGCCTTTACCCGGTCAAGCCGGCTTTACTGGATGCTGATGCGCCTGGCGGCAGTTGCAGCCTTCTTCGGCAGCATCAGTTCCAGCACGCCATCCTGATATTTTGCCGACGCCGCGGTTTCGTCCACTTCATGCTCCAGCGCGAAACTGCGGCTTACCCTGCCGGCATATCGCTCGCGGCGCAGCACTTTTTCGCCTTCCTTCTGCTCGGCGTGTTTCTTCACCTCGGCGCTGATCGACACGGTATTGCCATCGATGGTGACATGGATATCGTCCTTGGCCACGCCCGGCATGTCGGCGTGGACGGCATAGGCTTTATCATCTTCTTTCACATCCATGCGAATCTGCGGCATGTCCCTGTCCATCTGCACCGGACGCAAGAATCCGCGAAACAGGGTATCGAGGGCATCGGTTCCCTCGAAGGGATCGTAGCGGGTGATACGGCTCATGACATTCTCCTTGCATTTGAGGTTTGCGGGTAAACACCACATGGCTGCTGCGACTCCTGGTTTCAAGAGGCCGCTTGTAGCTTTGCTTGCCTGCATCCAGAATGCTCGCATCTGCGTATTTCGGAACAGGCACATGACGCACAGACTCGACGCGCATACCTGGCTGGCCGAACACGGCGACTATCTGTTCCGCGTAGCCAGACGGCAACTGCATTCCGACGAACTGGCCGAGGATGCGGTACAGGACACGCTTCTTGCAGCCTTGTCCGCCCAGCAACGCTATGCAGGTGACGCCAGCCCGCGCACCTGGCTCGTGGGCATACTCAAGCACAAGATCGTCGACATCATCCGGCGGCGCGTGCGCGAGGTGGAACTACCCCGGGACGAAACAGGCGAAGAAGCCGTCGATGCCCTGTTCAGGCAGGACGGTCATTGGGCCGAACCGCTCCGCGACTGGGGAAACCCGCAGACCGAGGCGGAACTGGGGCAACTGCGGCGTGTGCTGGAAGCATGTGCAGACCGCCTCAAACCGGTCATGGCGCAAGTATTCAGCCTGCGGGAAGCCGGCGGCATGGACACGGAGGAAATTTGTAAGGAACTGGGCATCACCCCGACCAACTGCTGGGTTTTGCTGCATCGCGCACGACTGTTCATGCGGCAGTGCCTGGAATCGAACGGTTATTCAGGAGCGGGGGCATGAAATGGGTGACGACGTGCAAGGAAACGACCGAGCTTGCTTCGCGTGCCATGGATGCGCGCTTGTCCTTCGGCGAGCGGCTGGCGTTACGGATACACCTGGCAATCTGCACCAATTGCTCGCGTTTTGCCCGACAGATAGAAGACATGCGCAAGGCTTTGCGTATGGACGCAACAGACGATGCGGGGGCGGGCCTGTCTGAAGCAGCCCGTCAACGCATCGAAACCGAATTGCAGAACAAGCTCGATCGTTGAGCCTTTTGCAGGAAGCCGGGTAACCGGTCGATGTAGTTGTTAACCATCCATTTAGGAGAGAAAACCATGTCCAAAAAATCCCTGATCGCAGCTGCTGTCGGCACCGCTTTTGTCGCCGGCATGTCCGCCGCACCCATCGCCGCCGCCGAAAATCCCTTCGCACTCTCGGCGCTGTCGTCCGGCTACCAGGTCGCCGACAACCAAAAAGCCAAGGAAGGCAAGTGTGGCGAAGGCAAGTGCGGCGGCGACAAGGCCAAGGCCAAGGAAGGCAAATGCGGCGAAGGCAAGTGCGGCGGCGACAAGGCCAAGGCCAAGGAAGGCAAGTGCGGCGAAGGCAAGTGCGGCGCCAAGGCCAAGGCCAAGGAAGGCAAATGCGGCGAAGGCAAGTGCGGCGCCAAGAAATAAGCTGACGTCATGACTCCCCGCCCCCCCTCGGGTGCGGGGCTCGGGTTTCGGCGCGAAATGCTGCCTGCGCTGAACACCCGGGTACCCGACGCCATCGGTTTTTTCGAGCTCGCGCCAGAAAACTGGATCGAGCTTGGCGGTCTGCATGCACGCGATCTGCGCCGCTTCACGGAGCGCCACCCCTTTGTCTGCCACGGCCTGTCGCTCTCACTTGGCGGCATCACGCCGCTCGACGAACTGCTGCTGGTCAAAATCCGTCAATTCATGGACGCGCACGGCATCGCGCTCTACACCGAACACCTTTCGTATTGCTCGGACGACGGCCATCTCTATGACCTGCTGCCGATTCCCTTCACCGAAGACGCGGTGAAATACGTGGCCGCCCGCATCCGTCGCGCACAGGACATCCTCGAACGCCGCATCGCCATTGAAAACGCCTCGTACTACACCCCTTCTCCCATTGCGGAGATGGACGAACCCGCGTTCATACGCGCGGTTCTCGAAGAAGCCGACTGCGATCTGCATCTCGACGTGAACAACGTTTATGTCAACAGCGTCAACCATCGGTATGACCCTGTCGAATTTTTACAGGCGATGCCATCCGAGCGCATCGTTTACATGCACATGGCCGGGCATTACAACGAGGCCCCCGACCTCATCGTCGACACGCACGGAGCCGACGTGATCGAGCCCGTCTGGTCGCTGCTCGATGCGGCGTACCGCATTCATGGCGTTGCGCCCACCCTGCTCGAGCGTGATTTCAACATCCCCCCTCTTCATGAACTGGTGCATGAGGTCGAACGCATCGCCGGCATCCAGCGCCAGCACAGACAAATCGATGAGCCAATCCGTCGCGCGTCCTGATTTCCAGCGCTACCAGTTGGCCTTTACCGCGCACATCCGCGACCCGCAGGCCAACCCGCGCCCGCCCGGCGTGGAAGCGCGTCGCATCAATATCTACAAGGATCTGCTCTACAACAACGTGGAAGGGTTTTTGCTGGCGTGTTTTCCGGTTCTGCGGCGAACGCTGGGGGCACGCAAATGGACCCGCATGGTGCGCGTGTTCTTTGCCACGCATCGCTGCCACACACCCTATTTCCGGCAAATTCCGGATGAATTCATGCAGTTTCTGCAATCCGAATGGACGCCGCCCGACGACTACCCGCCCTGGCTCGTTTCCCTGGCACATTACGAATGGATCGAGCTGGTGCTGTCCGTTTCAAACCGGGTGCCCGAGCGCACGTTCGATCCGGCCGGCGACCTGTTGACCGGCAAGCCTCTGCTCAATCCTGTTCTCGCCAATCTGCGCTACGACTGGCCGGTGCACCGTATCGCCCCGCGGCGCAAATTTGCCCCCGCCGAAACCTTCCTGTTGGTTTACCGAGACGCTGACGATTCGGTGCGCTTCGACGAGATCAATGCCTTCACCGCCCGGCTGCTGGCCCTGCTGGAAGAGGGTTCGAGCACCGGACGTGCCGCGCTCGACACCCTGGCCGCCGAAAGCCGCCACCCCGACCCGGAATTGATTATCCGTGCCGGTCGCGACTTGCTGGAAGACCTGCGCCGCCGGGGAGCCATCCTCGGCGCCTGCATCGATCAGTGATGATGGCCGTGCGGCATCCCTCCCGTGCCAGGCGCACGGGCCGTTGCCTTGATGTCCACCGTCTGCCGCTTGCCCCCCGATTCGATGGTGAGGGTCAGCGGCACGCTCTCGCCCGCCACGATAGGCTGCTTCAGGTTCATCAGCATGATGTGATATCCGCCCGGCTCCAGGCTGACCGGCTTGCCCTTGGGCAGGTCGATGAACTTGATTTCACGCATGCGCATCACATCGCCGTCCATCTTCATCTCATGGATTTCGACGCGCGAGATGGCAGCACTGGTCACGCCGACCAGTTTTGCATCGGTGTCTGAGCGGATTTTCATGTAGGCACCGCTGACCTTCTGCCCCGCAACGGTGGCCCGCACCCAGGCATCGGTCACACGCACCTCGGCAGCCTGAGCCAACGCACTCGCGAACAGCGCAGCAATGAGCAAGGGGATCTTCATGAAAACTCCGGAATAGGGTGTCTGCGACATTGTCACACGAACAGAGCGTCCTGCACCTGTTCGTCTCTTGCACAAAAACCCCGCATCGCGCGGATATATGGCGGCAAGCAAGGCAGGTGTAGCGCCCTGCCACTCTAGTCGCCGCGCACCCGCCTCACAATGAGACAAATTGCCGCAGCCGCAGCAGGGACGAGGCGGCGCATTACAATCCCGCCCATGCCGCCTTCCGACGCCACGCTGCTGTCCACCCTGCCTGCCCGCGCCCTGCTGGGACGGCTGGTGCTGGTCCGCCTCGCGCTGATTGCCGGATGGACGGCCGGCATAATCTGGCTGCACTGGGGGCTGGGTATCGTGCTGCCGCTGGCGCCGATGGCGTCGGTGCTGGCCCTGATGCTGCTGTTTTCGCTCAGCACGGCGTGGCGATTGACCAGGCCGGCCCCGGCCACCCAGCTGGAGTTTCTGGCGCACCTTCTGGCGGATCTCACCGCCTTCGCCGTGCTGGTGTTTTTCAGTGGCGGGGCGACCAATCCCTTCGTCTCGCTGATGCTGGTCCCCGTCGTGATCGCGGCCGTCAGCCTGCGGCCGCGCTGGGTCTGGCTGCTCGCCGCCGTGGCCGGCGGCTTTTACGCGCTGCTGCTGTTCGTCTACCAGCCCCTGGCCATCGCCGACCCCATCGCCGCCTACGGCATGCATCTCGGCGGCATGTGGTTCAATTTTCTTGTCAGCGCCGCGCTCATCGCTTTCTTCGTCACCCGCATGCACGCCGCCCTGCGATCGCGCGACCGCGCGCTCGCCGGCCTGCGCGAGAAGCAACTGCGCGACGAGCGCATTCTTGCCCTGGGCACGCAGGCCGCGCTGGCGGCCCACGAGCTCGCCACGCCGCTCGCCGCTATCCAGACCACCGCGCACGAACTTGCCGCCGAATTCGCCAACGACCCCGAAATCGGCGATGCCTGCCGCTTGCTTGAACGCCAGGCCCGGGTCTGCAAACGCATTCTCACCGAGCTTGCCGACCGCGCCGGGGAAACACGTCCGGCCACACTGCCGCTCGATGTCTGGCTCAACCGGCTGCTCGAACGCTGGCAGATCCTGCGGCCCAGCGCCCGCATCGAATCGGTTCTGCCTGCCGACAGCCGGCCCTTCGCCGCGCCGGACGGCCTCGAACCGGCCGTTCTCAACATCCTCAACAATGCAGCGGATGCCGCCGCCACGCCGGTCGAATTTCAGGCCTGTGCGGACGAACAGGCTCTCCTGCTCGATATAGCCGACCGCGGCGCAGGCTTCACGCCGAACCAGCGGGCA
This sequence comes from Thiobacillus sp., assembly GCA_020216925.1. Lineage (GTDB taxonomy): Bacteria > Pseudomonadota > Gammaproteobacteria > Burkholderiales > Thiobacillaceae > Thiobacillus. The sequence goes on from JAIWOL010000094.1 coordinate 7,745, forward strand.
CAGGCCGGACGGGTCCTGATGCCCAGCCCCGGCGGTCGCGGCTGGGGTGTCGGGCTGGCGCTCACGCATGCCACGCTGGAACGCGCAGGCGGCCGCATCGAAGTGACAGAACGGGCGGGGGGCGGCACCCGTGTCCGGATTGTCGTCCCCTGGGGAACCCCGGTATGAACATGAAGCTCCTGATCGTCGAAGACGACACCGACTTTGCCCAAGCCCTGGCCCGGGCCCTGTCCCGGCGCAATATCGACACGGCACACGCAGGCGATGCCATCGCCGCCCGCCAGGCTGCAGACAGGTTTCAGCCCACGCACGCCGTAGTCGACCTCAAACTACCCGGTGACTCCGGACTCAGGGTGGTCGCCGATCTCGCTGCACGCCGGCCCGCGCCGGCCATCGTCGTGCTGACCGGCTACGCCAGCATTACCACCGCCGTGGAGGCGGTGCGCCTGGGCGCACGTCATTACCTGCCCAAGCCTGCCAACGCCGACGAAATCCTGGCCGCCCTCACCCGCGACACGCCGGACGCGGCGCTCGATATTGCACCCGAACCCCTGTCCGTGGCGCGGCTGGAATGGGAACACATCCAGAAAGTCCTCGCCGAACACGACGGCAACATTTCCGCCACCGCCCGCGCCCTGAAAATGCACCGGCGCACCCTGCAACGCAAGCTCGACAAGCATCCGCCCAAACCCACCTGAAACGGGAACCCGGCATCGCCGCAAGCGTCACAATGCCGTGTTCCACCCTCACTGAAAAACATGAATATTCAATCCATGCTCGACCAGCTTCTCGGCGCCGGCCAGTCGGTCGCGCAAAAGGCCGACCAGTCCGGCTACGCCAATTTTGGCACCGGCATGCTGGCAGGCGGCGCGCTGGGGCTGCTGCTGGGCAACAAACGGGTGCGCAAATTCGGCGGCAAGGCGCTGACCTATGGTGGCGCAGCGGCACTCGGCGCACTGGCCTTCCGCGCCTACAGCAACTGGCAGCAGCAAAAATCCGCGGCGGGCGCAGCCCCCGCGCCTGCCGCGCAACCTGCGCAATTCCTGCCCGCGCCGGATGCCGAAGACCACAGCCGTGCCGTACTCAAGGCCCTGCTTGCGGCAGCCAAATCCGACGGCCACATCGACGCGCGCGAACGCAGCCTGATCGAGGAACAGCTGGGCCGCATGGCCGGCGACGCCAGCCTGCGCCGCTGGATCGACGCAGAGATCGCGCGTCCGCTGGACCCGGCAGAGGTCGCCACGGCAGCGAACGGCTCAATGGAAATAGCAACCGAGATGTATCTGGTGAGCGTGCTCGCCGTCGACAGCGAAAGTTTCATGGAACGCGCCTATCTCGACGCCCTGGCCACGCAACTCAAGCTGCCGGCCGACCTCAAGTCACAACTCGAAGCCGAGGCAAGGCAGGCCGCTGCCGCGAGCGCCTGATTTCAGTGGCCGGCGCCCCAGTCGATTACACCCAGATACGCAGTTAACAGCACCAGCCCGCCGAACACGATGCGGTACCAGGCGAACACCGTGTAGTCGTGCCGGCTGACAAACTTGATCAGCGTGCGCACGGCGATCAGGGCGCTGACAAACGAGGCCAAGCCCCCCACCAGAAACAGCGGCAGGTCGCCGGCATCGAACAGGGCCCAGTTCTTGTACAGGTCGTAGGCCGTGGCCGCGAACATGGTGGGAATGGCGAGAAAGAACGAGAACTCGGCGGCCGCCTTGCGCGACAGACCCAGAAACAGCCCGCCGATAATGGTGGCCCCGGAACGCGAGGTCCCGGGAATCATCGCCAAGGCCTGGGCGAAACCGATCCCCAGCGCCCGCCGCCAGGACAGTTCATCGACGGTTTCGGTGCTGATCGTATGCCTGCGTCGCTCGGCCCACAGGATGAGCACCCCGCCGATCACCAGCGCCGAAGCCACGACCAGAGGATTGAACAGGTAGCCCTTGATTTCCTTGTAGAACAGCAGGCCCAGCACTGCCGCTGGCAGAAACCCCGCCATCAGATTCACGACCAGACGGCGGGATGCCGGTTCGGTGCCGAGCGTCGTCGCCACATGCGCGAGCTTCACCCGGTACTCGTAGACCACCGCCAGAATCGCCGCAAGCTGGATGGCGATCATGAACACCTTGGCCTTTTCGCCCGTGAATCCGATCAACTGACCAGCCAGGATCAGGTGTCCGGTGCTGGAAATGGGCAGGAATTCGGTCACCCCCTCGACAAGGCCAAGGATGAGCGCGTGCAGTATCAGAATCGGATCGG
>JAIWOL010000163.1 GCA_020216925.1 Thiobacillus sp.
CCATGGGTGCCAGGTCTGCGAATAAAAAAGGCGCGTCACCGGGACGCGCCTTGTGATTATACGCAGGGCAGCTTACACCTTGCGATACACCTCCGCGCCCTGACGCACGAATTCCACCGCCTTCACTTCCATGCCCTTGGCCAGCGCGTCGGCTTCGTTCAAGCCTTCTTTGGCCGCGTATTCGCGCACGTCCTGGGTGATCTTCATCGAACAGAAATGCGGGCCGCACATCGAGCAGAAGTGCGCGACCTTGGCCGATTCCTTAGGCAGGGTTTCGTCGTGGAAAGACTTCGCCTTGTCGGGGTCGAGGCCGAGGTTGAACTGGTCGTCCCAGCGGAATTCGAAGCGTGCTTTGCTCAAAGCGTTATCGCGGATCTGCGCGCCGGGGTGGCCTTTGGCCAAGTCGGCGGCGTGGGCGGCGAGCTTGTAGGTGATGATGCCTTCCTTCACGTCGTCTTTATCCGGCAGGCCGAGGTGCTCTTTCGGCGTGACGTAGCACAGCATCGCCGTGCCGTACCAGCCGATCATCGCCGCGCCGATGCCCGAGGTGATGTGGTCATAGCCCGGCGCGATGTCGGTGGTGAGCGGCCCCAGCGTGTAGAACGGCGCTTCGGAACACGCGTCGAGCTGGATGTCCATGTTCTCCTTGATGAGGTGCATGGGCACGTGGCCGGGGCCTTCGATCATCACCTGCACGTCGTGCTTCCACGCCACCTGGGTCAGCTCGCCCAGCGTGCGCAGCTCGGACAGTTGCGCTTCGTCGTTGGCGTCGTAAATCGAGCCGGGACGCAGGCCGTCGCCGAGGCTGAACGCCACGTCGTAGGCTTTCATGATGTCGCAGATGTCTTCGAAGTGCGTGTAGAGGAAGCTCTCCTTGTGATGCGCGAGACACCACTTGGCCATGATCGAGCCGCCGCGCGAAACGATACCCGTCAAGCGGCTGGCGGTCATCGGCACGTAGCGCAGCAAGACCCCGGCGTGAATCGTGAAGTAATCGACGCCCTGTTCGGCCTGCTCGATCAGCGTGTCGCGGAACATTTCCCAGGTCAGCTCCTCGGCTTTGCCGTCGACTTTTTCCAGCGCCTGGTAGATCGGCACCGTGCCGATCGGCACCGGCGAATTGCGGATGATCCACTCGCGGGTCTCGTGGATATGCTTGCCGGTGGACAGATCCATCACCGTGTCGCCGCCCCAGCGGATCGCCCAGGTCATTTTCTCGACTTCTTCCTGGATGCTGGAGCCGAGCGCGGAGTTGCCGATGTTGGCGTTGATTTTGACCAGGAAATTGCGGCCGATGATCATCGGCTCGGATTCGGGGTGGTTGATGTTGTTGGGGATGATCGCGCGGCCCCGGGCGATTTCGCTGCGCACGAATTCGGGCGTGATCTCGTTTTGCAGGCTCGCGCCGAAGTTTTGTCCGGCGTGCTGGCGGTTCATGAGCTGCGCGAGCTTTTCGCCTTGCGGGCCGGACTGGCGCAATGACTCCAGATACGCCGCGCGGTTGTTGTTTTCGCGGATGGCGACGAATTCCATTTCCGGCGTGATGATGCCGCGCCGGGCGTAGTGCATCTGCGTCACGTTCATCCCGGGTTTGGCGCGGCGCGGGGTGCGCGCAAGTCCAGGGAAGCGCATCGCCGCCAGCGCCGGATTCGCGGCCTGCTGGCGGCCGTACTCGGACGACAGATCGCTGAGGATTTCGGTATCGCCGCGCGCTTCGATCCACTTCGCTCTGAGCGCGGGCAGGCCGCGGCGGATGTCGATGTTCGCCGCCGGGTCGGTGTACGGCCCGGAACAGTCGTAAACATAAATCGCCGGATTTTTTTCGCCGCCAAAGCCGGTCGGCGTATCGGCCTGCGAGATTTCGCGCATCGGCACGCGGATATCGGGCGTGGAGCCCTGGATGTATACCTTCTTGGAATTGGGCAGAGGCTGGATCGCAGCGTCGTCGACGTGGGCAGATGCAGCGGTGAACTGGGCGGGTTTGTGGGGGGCATTCATGGGCAATCTCCATTGCGGGAGCAGCCCGGGCGCACACGATGGCGCAGCATCCCGGCCCTCCCTACGGCGGTATCAACCGCATCAGGTTCGAAGGGTATGTCTCACTCCCGGGGACAACATCCCCGGGAGACCCCCGGCGAACAGCCAAGTTAGCCGAAATGTGGAATAATTGCAAGGCAACTTTTCTTGTAACCCTTTGATTTTTTAGGGCACCACATTAACCAGGGCAAGTCATGGACATCGAACAGGCGCGCTATAACATGGTGGAACAGCAAATTCGCCCCTGGGACGTTCTGAACCAGAACGTGCTCGACCTGCTGTTCCGGCTGCGCCGCGAAGACTTCGTCCATCCCGCACACCGCGCGCTGGCTTTCGTCGACATGGAAATTCCGCTCGGCCACGGCGAAACCATGTGGACACCCAAGCTGGAAGCCCGCGTCTTGCAGGAGCTCACCCTGGCCGGCTCCGACCGCGTGCTGGAGATCGGTACCGGCAGCGGCTATTTCACGGCGCTGCTGGCCGCCCAGGCAGGCGAGGTGGTGTCGGTGGACATTCATGCCGATTTCACCGCTGCCGCCGGCGACAATCTCCGCGCGCACGGCATCACCAACGTCAGTCTGGAGACCGGCGACGCAGCACGCGACTGGCACGATCAGGACGGCTTCGACGTCATCGTGCTCACCGGTTCCACCCCCATCCTGTCGGACGCCTTCCGCAGGCGATTGCGGGTTGGCGGCCGCCTGTTTGCCGTCACGGGGACGGCGCCGGTGATGCAGGCCCAGCTCGTCACCTGCACCGCGCCCGGCGCGTTTCGCAGCGTCACGCTGTTTGAAACCTGCCTCGCCCCGCTGGTCAACGCCCCCCAACCGGCCGCATTCGTATTCTGATGCGCCAGTTACGCCCCGCAGAGCTCGCCGCCTACCTGGCAAAAGGCAACTCACCGCTGTTGCTCGACGTGCGCGAGCCGTGGGAAGCCGGCATCTGCCGTGTTCCCGGTTCCACGCTGATCCCGATGCGCGACCTGCCGGCGCGTGCAAACGAATTGAACAAAGAGGCTGAAACGGTAGTCATCTGCCACCACGGTGTGCGCAGCTACCACGCAGCCCGATACCTGGAGTCCCTGGGATTTGGAGATGTCATCAACCTCTCGGGCGGCGTTGCCGCCTGGGCAGACGAAGTCGACCCGGCCATGCCGCGTTACTGAACACAACAGGATCATCATGCACATCAAACCGCTCGTACTTGCCCTGGGCCTGGCCCTGATTCCCGCTGCCCATGCGGCCAATCTCTCAGACGTTTACCGCGACGCGCTCGCCTACGACGCGCAATACGCCGCTGCGCGCGCAGCCTTGCAGGCGGGCCAGGAAAAAACCGCGCAGGGCCGGGCCGGCCTGCTGCCGCAGGTCAGTGCAAGCGGCAACCTGCGCTACAACGATGTCGACTCATCACTGCCGGGAGGCGATGCGCAATACGGTTCCAATGGCTTCGGCGTCAGCGCCATGCAGCCCATTTTCCGCAAGCAGAACCAGGTGCAGTACGAACAGGCCAAGAACCAGACCCGTATTGCCGAAATGCAATTCAAGGTGGCCGAACAGGATCTGATCCTGCGCGTGGCACAGGCGTATTTCGACGTACTGCAATCGCAGGACAACATTGCCTTCATCAATGCGCAGAAAGCCGCGATCTCGGAGCAGCTCGCCTCGGCCAAGCGCAACTTCGAAGTCGGCACCGCCACCATCACCGACACGCACGAGGCGCAGGCCCGATACGACCTTGCCGTGGCGCAGGAAATCGCCGAACAGAATTCGCTGAACATCCGCCTGCGCGCGCTGGAGAAACTCATAGGCAAACCTGCCGGCGCGCTCGACAGCCTGGCCGGCCCCATCCAGCTCAAAACCGAAATCGGCAACATCGACGAATGGGCCGAGCGCGCCGCCAATGGCAACCTGCAGACAGAAATCCAGCGTCTGGCCAAGGCCATCGCCGACCAGGAAATCGAACGCAACCGCGCCGGCCACTACCCCACGCTCGACGCGGTCGCCGGTTATACCGTCAATAACAACCAGAACTTTGGCACGCAGAAGGTCGATACCCGCACCGCCAGCATCGGTCTCGAACTCAATTTGCCGGTTTACCAGGGCGGGCTTGTCAGCTCGCGGGTGCGCGAAGCTGTCGCCAACCAGGAAAAGGCGCGACAGGAGCTGCAAGCGGCCAGTCGAGACGCCAGCCTGTCGGCCCGCCAGGCCTGGCTCAACGTCGACAGCGGGGCGGCACGCGTGCGCGCACTCGAACAGGCCCTGATATCGAGCCAGGCCCAGCTCGATTCGACCAAACTTGGCCTCTCCGTGGGTGTGCGCACCGGCCTGGACGTGCTCAACGCCGAACAGCAGGTGCTGTCTGCCCGCCGCGATCTCGCCGGGGCGCGCTACGCCTATCTGCTGTCGGCACTATCCCTCAAAGCCGCAGTCGGCGCGCTCAGTCCGGCCGATCTCGCTGCAATCGACCAGCACCTGAAACCCGCGGCGAAATAAGCCGCGCCACCCGCGCCGCCGCACCGCGGTGGCGTGCGGCAAAGGCCAGCCCGGCCTCCCCCATGCGGGTACGCGCTGCTGCATCAGCCAGCAGCGCCCGCGCCTGCCGCATGCAATCGCCGGCGTCGCGCACCTGCCGGGCCGCGCCGGCTTCAACGGCGTCGGCCGTTGCCTGGGCAAAATTGAAGGTGTGCGGCCCCACCAGCACAGGCCGGCCCACGCTTGCCGCTTCGATCAGGTTCTGTCCGCCCAGCGGCAGCAGGCTGCCGCCGACAAACGCCACGTCGCATGCGGCATAGTATGCAAACAATTCACCCAGACTGTCGCCCAGCAGCACACGGGTATCCGCATCCGGCGGCCTGTTCATGCTGCGCCGCTCATACGGCAGACCCGCCGCCTCGATCAGGCCGGCCACGGCATCGAACCGCTGCGGGTGGCGCGGCACCAGCACCAGCAGCACTTCCGCAGGCGCAGTTTCGGCAAAGGCGCGCAGCAGCAGCGCCTCCTCGCCTTCTCGCGTGCTGGCCGCGAGCAGCACCGGGCGGGCACCCCAGGCAGCGCGCCACATGGCACCGCGTTCGAGCATGTCAGGCGGTGGCGCAATGTCGAACTTGAGATTGCCCGTGACGTGCACCGCGCGTGCACCCCTTTGCCTCAGGCGCGCCGCGTCCGCATCGGTCTGCGCCGCAATTTCCGTGATGCGGCCAAGACTCGCCCGCGTCAGCGCCGGCAGGCGCGCATAGCCGCGTGCCGAACGTTCCGACAGCCGCGCGTTCGCCAGCATCAGCGGCACACCCCGCGTATCCGCCGCGCGGATCAGGTTCGGCCACAGCTCGGTTTCCATGAGGATGCCGACCGCAGGCCGGGTCCGGCGCAGAAAACGCCGCACCAGCGCGGCGTAGTCGTATGGCAGATAGACAATGCGCGCGAAATGGCCGTAGAGCGCCTCGGCTGTCGCTCGCCCGGTCGGCGTCATGCAGGTAAGCAGAAAGGGGCGCCCCGAATGGTCGGCGCGCAGGGCCTCGATCAGCGGCTGCGCCGCGCGCATTTCGCCTACCGACACGGCATGAATCCAGATCGCGCCGGGCGGCGCTTTCACCGCGCCCAGACGTTCGCCCCAGTGTTTGAGATAGCCCCGCTCACGCCGGCCGCGCCACGTCAACCGCAACGGAATCAGCGGTGCCGCGAGCAGCAGGGCCAGGCGATAGAGCGTCCAGTCGAGGATCAGGCGCAGGGCGGGCATCGCCGGATTGTAAGCGTTGCGATGCTAAACTCGCCGTCACTTCTGGAGGCGAAACCATGAAAATCCTGCTCACTGGGGCAGCCGGGTTTATCGGCATGCACGTCGCGCAAATCCTGCTGAAACGTGGCGACGAAGTCGTCGGCATCGACAGCCTCAACGACTACTACGACCCGGCGCTGAAACTCGCGCGGCTCGAACAGATCAAGCCTTATGCGAATTTCCGGTTCGTCCACGGCGACATCTCCGACCGCATGACGATGGAGGACCAGTTCGAGAAGGGCCACTTCGACGCCGTCATCAACCTCGCCGCGCAGGCCGGCGTGCGTTACTCGCTGAAGAATCCGCACGCCTACGTGCAGTCCAACCTGGTCGGCTTCGCCAACCTGCTCGAAGGCTGCCGCCACCACGGCGTCAAGCACTTCGTCTACGCCAGTTCGTCGAGCGTCTACGGCGCCAACACCAAGATTCCGTTCTCCACCCACGACCCGGTCAACCACCCGGTGAGCCTGTACGCCGCGAGCAAGAAGGCCAACGAGCTGATGGCGCACACCTACTCGCACCTCTACGGCCTGCCCACCACCGGGCTGCGCTACTTCACCGTCTACGGCCCCTGGGGCCGGCCCGACATGTCGCCGTGGCTGTTCACCAGCGCGATCCTCGAAGGCCGCAGCATCGACGTCTTCAATCACGGCGACATGATGCGCGACTTCACCTACATCGACGACATCGCCGACGGCACCGTGAAAGTGCTCGACCGCATCCCGCAGCCCAATCCGAACTTCGACCACAACAACCCCGACCCCGCCAGCAGCCACGCGCCCTACCGCGTCTACAACATCGGCAACCACACCCCGGTGCAGCTGATGGATTTCATCGGCACCATCGAAGCCGCGCTCGGCCAGACCGCGAAGAAGAACTTTCTGCCGATGCAGGACGGCGACGTGCAGGCGACCTACGCGGATGTCGACGACCTCATCCGCGATACCGGCTTCAGACCGGCGACGACGCTGGAGTATGGGATCGGCAAGTGGGTGGAGTGGTTCCGGAAATACACATCCCATCATGCAAGGTGATAGCCGTGCCGATCGAACCGCTGTGCGCGCATGACGGCGAAAATGTCAGCCGGGCGCCGGCGTCCCGGCTCGACGATCTCATTTATCGGCTTGCTGCGCGCTGATCAGGTTCTGGTAAAGCAGCGCCGAGATGACCAGCGTGTCCTGGTCGCTGAGATCGTCAAACGCCAGGCCATGCAGCATGGTGGCCTTTTCATCCGCCGTGGCGCGCGTGGCGTTGATAGACCGGACTCTGCATGACAGGGACAGGGTATGCTCGCCACTGCCGATCTTGACGCGGAATTTGAGGATGAGCGGGTCGTCTATTCCCGCGAGGCTATCGCTGGCGGCAATGAGCGCTCCGCCCACACTGATATCGCGTGCCAGGCAGGCATGTCCCCGGCCGTCCCTGTCCGTGACGTGGCAGATGATGTTGATGCGGCTGCGCGCCGACTGGCGCACCACCATGCCACGCACTTCCTTCGGCCATTCCAGGTGAATGTGGGGATACGGCGCGCTGGTCACGCGCCGGGCGCTCGTCGAAAACGCATAGGCGCTTTTGCCGCTGAACAGGCGTGCCACAAAGTTCTGGCCTTCACGCACCAGCATAAGGTTGCCGTCGATCACCGGATTGGTGACGACTATGCCCTTGCCTTCCAGATAACCGATCAGCGTGACAAAGCAGCGCGCCTGTTCGTGCCCCGTCTGATACTGAAGCTGGATCGAATCGCCAATATTGAGCTTGATCTGGTCAAGCGTCTGCGCCCCCTCGCGGGAAGGCGCTGGCACATCGGGCTGCGCATTCGACGCGGGTTTCAGTTCCAGGGTGGCGGGCATGGTGTTCTCTCCTGATCGTTATTCACCGCGCGCCACGCGGGCCAATCCCGTGTCGCGCAGGGCCGACACGACTGATTTCGTCTACTCAACTGTTTTCTTGAGAAATTTTGCAGCCGAGCTGTGCCTGCGGCCCGCGGGCGCGGCTCGCGTTTGCCGATGCTGTCTTGGCTTGTGCCCGGCAATCGCACGGCAATGATTCAAGGGATGTTTTCGTCCGGGTCCTGGTCTGCTGCGCGGCATCGCCCGTCGGCGGGCGATGCCGCACTGCCGTGATGCGACGATAGCGCCAAGGTTTCAGAGCTTGGCGCTGCGCCCGCCATCCACCGCCAGGATCTGGCCGGTGACAAAACCGCTTTCCATTGCAAAAAAGCGCACGGCACGCGCAATGTCGCTGGGATCGCCGGCCCGCTTCAGCATGGTGTGCGACACGATGCGCTGGCGCGAGACTTCGTCAAAATTGGAATCATCCTCGGGCCACATGATGGGGCCGGGGGCGATGCCGTTGACGCGCACTTCGGGCGCGAGTTCGCGCGCCATGGATTTGGTGAGCCCGACCAGTCCGGCCTTGGCGACTGAATAGACGACGTAGCTCTTCATCGGCCGGTCGGCGTGGATGTCGGTGATATTGATGATGCAACCGCGACGTTTTTTCAGTTCCGGCGCGGCGGCCTGCGACAGGAACAGGGGGGCCTTGAGGTTGCTGCCCATGAGATCGACCCAGTCTTTCTCCTGTATGGTGCCAACGGGCGTGGGGTAGAAACTCGACGCATTGTTGAGCAGCACGTCCAGCCCGCCGAAGGTGGCGACGGTCTGATTCACCAGCGCCGGCAGGCCGCCGATATCGAGCAGGTCGGCCTGGATGAGCGCAACCGAATCGGGGCGCAGGGCATTGAGCTCAGCCTGAAGCGCGCGCGCTTCGGTGGCCGAGCTGCGGTAATGAACCATCAAACTGGCGCCGGCCGCGTGCAGCAGGCGGGCGGACGCGGCGCCCACGCGTCGGGCACCGCCAGTGATCAGCACGACTTTGCCATGCATCGGAATTCGCCTTTATAGTCGGAGGGGTTACCCATTATCACCGAAACCATGCTCCCCGCCCCGTCCGCCGACGCCCTCGCGCACAGCCGGCGCGTCGCCGCCCATCTCGTCACGCAGATCGAGGCAGCGGGCGGCTGGATGCCGTTTTCGAAATTCATGGAGTCTGCGCTGTACGCGCCTGGCCTGGGTTACTACGCCGCCGGCGCGACCAAGTTCGGCGCGGCCGGCGACTTCGTCACCGCGCCAGAACTGACGCCGTTGTTCGGCCGCACGCTGGCACGAGCGGTTGTGCCGGTACTCGCTGCAACCGCTGGCGATGTGCTGGAACTGGGCGCGGGCAGCGGCAGGCTCGCTGCTGACATGCTGGGCGAACTCGAACGCCTGGGCGCACTGCCCGCACGCTACGCGATCCTCGACGTGAGCGCCGACCTCGTCGAACGCCAGCGACAGGCACTCGAACAGGCTGTCCCGCATCTTCTGGATCGCGTGGTCTGGCTGAACGCCTTGCCTGAGTCATTCACCGGCGTCGTCCTCGGCAACGAAGTACTCGACGCGCTACCCGTGGAACTGGTGCACTGGACGGATACCGGGCCGTTGCAGCGCGGCGTGGTCATCCGCAACGGCGGCTTCGGCTGGGAAGACCGTGCCATAGCCGACCCGGTGCTGCGCCTGCGCGCCGAGGCGCTCGACCTCGTCCCGCCTTATCTTTCCGAGATCAATCTTGCTGCCGACGCGCTGCTCACCTCGCTCGGCGAACGTCTGCGGCACGGGCTGGCGCTTGTGATCGACTACGGATTTTCCGCACGCGAGTACTACCATGTTCAACGCCGTATGGGCACGCTGCGCGCGCACTACCGTCACCATGCGCTCGACGACCCGTTTTTTTTGCCGGGCTTGTGCGATCTCACCGCGCATGTGGATTACAGCGCGGCAGCGAAGGCCGGCATGGCCGCCGGCATGGCGCTCGCTGGCTACGCCAGCCAGGCGAGCTTTCTGCTGAACAGCGGTTTGGCCGAACTGCTGTTGGAGACCTCACCCACCGACGCCGCGACTTATCTGCCGCAGGCCAACGCCGTGCAACGGCTGGTTTCGCCGGCAGAAATGGGCGAGCTTTTCAAGGTCATGGCACTGGCAAAGGGCAAGGTGCCGACGCTCGCAGGCTTCGCGCGCGGCGACCGGCAACATACCTTGTGAGGGGAATCGACGACGCGAACAGGCGTGCAGGCGCAATCTCCCTTCCGCCCTGCCTGTGTTCTTGATCACACCAGCGGCAGCTGCGCGTCGGCTTCCTCGGGCTGCAGGCGTACCACGCGCAGCGCGTGCAGGCGGCGACTGTCGGCACGCAGCACGGTGAACTGGAAACCGTCGAATTTCACGCTCTCGCCCCGTTTGGGCAGGTGACCGAAGCGCGAGACGACGAGTCCGCCCAGGGTGTCGAATTCCTCGTCGGAGAACTGCGCGCCCAGCGTCTGGTTGAAATCGTCGATCCCGGTGCCAGCCTTCACGCGGAAGACGTTGTCCTTCTCACGGATGATGTTGTCCTCGGTTTCGTCGAAGTCGTATTCGTCCTCGATATCGCCGACGATCTGCTCCAGCACGTCCTCGATGGTGACCAGGCCCGCCACGCCACCGTATTCGTTGACGACGATGGCGATATGGTTGCGGTTGGAACGGAATTCCTTCAAGAGCACGTTGAGCCGCTTGGATTCCGGGATGAACACCGCCGGCCGCAACATGCCGCGGATATCGTCGTCGGATTCGGCATAGTGACGCAGCAGATCCTTGGCGAGCAGGATACCGATGACGTCGTCGCGGTCCTTGTCGATAACGGGAAAACGCGAATGCGCGGTTTCGATGACAAAGGGAATGAACTGCGCGGGCGGATCGTTGATGTCGATCACGTCCATCTGCGCACGCGGGATCATGATTTCGCTGACGCGCATTTCGGACACCTGCAACACCCCCTCGATCATCGCCAGGGCGTCGGCGTCCATCAGGCTGTTTTCGTAGGCGCCGTGCAGCAGTTCGATCAACTGCTCGCGGTCTTCGGGTTCGCGCATCAGCCAGTGGGAGATGCGCTCCATCAAGCTGGGTTTGTGACTACTGTCGGACTCCATTTTCAAGCGTAGGGATTGGGGATACGGAACCGTTTCAGTATAACGGCTTCGCGCGCTTCCATAATGTCGGCGTCTGCGGGATCGTCATGGTCGTAGCCCTGCAGGTGCAGCACGCCGTGGACGGTCATGTGCGCGTAATGGTTTTGTAATGGTTTGCCCTGTTCGCGCGCCTCGCGCTCGACCACCGGCGCGCAGATCACCACGTCGCCACCCAGGATGCGGGCTCCGGATTGGTCTTGGCCGATTTCGCCGTATTCGAAGGTGAGTACGTTGGGCACGTAGCGCTTGTTGCGGAAACTCTGGTTGAGCGCGCGCGCCTCGTCGGCGTCGACGAGGCGTATGGTGATCTGGGCCGGATGCTCCAGTGCGGCGGCGACCCAGCGGCGGACTTGCGCACGACCGGGCAGCGCGTCCGCCTCGCTGGCGTATTGCACCGACAGGCTGAATTCCACGCTCATTTT
>JAIWOL010000116.1 GCA_020216925.1 Thiobacillus sp.
GGATACCGGCAATCTCTTCCAGCCAGTAAGTGGCGACCTTGGCGGCGTGATAGCTCGTGCCGCAGGCAAGAAAGGTGACGGCGTCCACCTTGCCCAGCACGTCGGCGGCGTCGAAGCCGAACCACTCGGGCTGGATGCGGTCCTGCGCCACGGCGGTGAGCAGGGTATCGGTGAGCGCACGCGGCTGCTCGTGGATTTCCTTCTGCATGAAATGGCGGTAGTTGCCGAGCTCGGCCATGTCGGCAGACAGCTCGGAAACATGCACGCTGCGGTCGGTCTGCATGCCGGCCGCATCGTAAACCGTGACGGAAAGCAGGCCGATGTCGGCGACGTCGCCTTCTTCGAGATAGATCACGCGCTGGGTCACCGGCAACAGGGCCGACACATCCGAGGCGATGAAATTTTCTTCGATGCCCAGGCCGATCAGCAGCGGACTGCCCTTGCGCGCGCAGATCAGGCGATTCGGTGCGTCCTCGCTCACCACGCCGATGGCGTAGGCGCCTTCGAGCCGGGCCACGGCAGCGCGGGTGGCGGCGAACAGGTCGCGGCTCTGGCGATAGTGCTGCTCGATGAGGTGGGCGATCACTTCGGTGTCGGTTTCCGAGGTGAAGGTGAAGCCGTCGGCCTTGAGTTGCGCACGCAACGTCTCGTGGTTTTCGATGATGCCATTGTGCACCACCGCCAGCCCGGCGCTGACGTGAGGGTGAGCGTTTGCTTCACTGGGCGCGCCATGGGTGGCCCAGCGCGTGTGGGCAATGCCAAGGTGGCCGTGCACCTGCAGCCTGGCGCAGTCTTCCGCCAGGCTGGCGACCCGCCCCACGCTGCGCACGCGGTTCAGTCCCCCGTTGATGGTGACGAGCCCCGCCGAGTCGTAGCCACGGTATTCCAGCCGCCGCAGGCCTTCGAGCAGGATGGGAACGACATTGCGTTGCGCAACCGCGCCGACGATACCGCACATGGGTCAACCTTCCTTTTTGAGTTTGAGCGGCCGTTTCCAGCCTGCGATGGTGAGCTGCCTGGCACGCGACAGGGTGAGTTCGCCCGCCGGCGCATCTTGGGTGAGCGTGGTGCCGGCACCGAGCGTGGCGCCTTTGCCCACGGTGACCGGGGCGACGAGTTGCGTATCCGAACCGATGAAAACCTCATCCTCGATCACCGTGCGGTGCTTGTTCGCGCCGTCGTAATTGCAGGTGATGGTGCCGGCGCCGATGTTGACCTTTTTTCCCATGGTGGTGTCACCCACATAGGACAGGTGATTGATCTTGGAGCCATCGTCGATCTGGCTGTTCTTGATCTCGACGAAATTGCCCACGTGCACGTCACGCGCAAGCCGGGTGCCCGGGCGGATGCGCGAAAACGGCCCGATCCGGTTGGCTTCGCCGATGGCCGCGTCGTCGATGAGGGTGAAGGCGTCGAGGCGGGTACCAGCGGCCACGGTCACGTTGCGCAACACGCAGTGGGCACCCACTTGCACACCGTCGCCCAGTTCAACGTGGCCTTCGAACACACAGTTGACGTCGATGCTCACGTCGCGGCCGCAGGTGAGCGTGCCGCGCACGTCCAGACGCGCCGGGTCGGCCAGCGTCACGCCGGCGTCCAGCAGCGCCCGGGCAATCTCGCCCTGGTGGATGCGTTCCAGCTCGGCCAGCTGCGCCTTGCTGTTCACGCCCAGCACTTCCCATTCGTGTGCGGGCTGGTGGGTTTCGACCGGCACGCCGTCGGCCACCGCCATGGCAATGATGTCCGTCAGGTAGTACTCGCCCTGCGCATTGTCGTTGTTCAAGCGGCCGATCCAGGACTTGAGCTGCGCAGCGGGCAGCGCAAGGATGCCGGTATTCACCTCGCGGATCGCCCGCTCCGCGTCGTCCGCATCCTTGTGCTCGACAATGCGGGTAACCTTGCCGTCCACCCGCACGATGCGCCCGTAACCCGTGGGGTCGGCAAGCAGCACCGTCAGCAGCCCCAGCTTGCCGGCGCGGGCCGCCGCCACCAGCGGTTGCAGGGTTGCCACGCGCGTCAACGGCACGTCGCCATACAACACCAGCACCACCCCGTCCTGCTTCAGGCTGGGCAGGGCCTGCTGAACCGCGTGGCCCGTGCCCTTCTGTTCGGCCTGCAACACGAACGTCAGCTTGTCGTCAGCCATCGCGCGCGGCACCGCGTCCCCGCCAAAGCCGTAAACGACACAGGTTTGTGCGGCCCCCAGGCGGTGCGCGGTATCGACAACATGGCCCAGCAGCGGTTTGCCCGCAAGCCTGTGCAACACCTTGGGCAAGTCGGAACGCATCCGCGTGCCTTTGCCGGCGGCCAATATCAGGATTTCCAGGGGAGAGGACATGGATGGTGTAAACGGATAGGCAGACAAGAAATTGAACAAGGGCCAGCAAGAGGCGCGCCAAGTATAGCGCCCAGCCCCGGGCGCCAGAATGAAAAAAGGCAACCCGTAGGTTGCCTTTTTCCGCAGTTGACCCGATCAGTTGTGCTTGCGCAGTTTCTTGATCGCAGCCAACTGGGCTACTGCCTGCGCCAGTTCGGCCTGCGCCTGGGCGTAGTCGATGCTGGCGGTCTTGTCTTTCATCGCCTCTTCTGCAGCGCGCATGGCTTAGCGGACATCACGCGTCAGACAAAAACCTGTTCATCACAGATCACTTGGCCGCTTGGCACCCGCCTCCTCCAAATACTGGATGACGGCCTCCTTCCGTCCCATACCCCTGAACTCCCTGAGCTCATTGAATTTCTGAGCTTGGCTAAGCGCTGTCTCGCGGACAGTTATGCCAAGAATCTGCTCTTCCTGCACAACCACCTTGTTGATTTCAGCCCCTGATTCGATCAAGACGCGTAGGGCGGGAAGATCGTGACGCGCCGCTGCGAGCATTAATGGCGTCATAGGTGTCTTGTACGGTCTGCGCGGGGCGCTGAGAATGACCAGTACATTTCCTGATGTCATCGACATCTCTGGGTCCACTACATTCACGTCCGCACCGAAATCAATGAGCACTTTCAGGTACGGTGGTCACGGTAGTTTGGACAGCCACCGGGGTGGCATAAGCTAAGGTTGGTGCCGGAGAGATGGTTTTCACTTTCCCGGATTTGAAGG
>JAIWOL010000059.1 GCA_020216925.1 Thiobacillus sp.
GGCACAGCTCCCCACAAAATCTTCTCGCACGCTGATTTTATGCGGGTCTACATGCTGTGCCGATACCTCCCCGGTGAAATATCCGGGCTAGAGATTGCGCCGCTTCGGGCCGCTTGGCTTGCCTCGACCGCCTTCAGCGCCCATACTGCCAGCCGAACGGGTCTTTGGGTTTGCCTCCGGCTTCACTCTCTGGCAGCGCCATCCGGCATCGCTGCCGCAGCCTCCACTGCGATCTTTCGCTCCGCCCGGTGCCGCTTGCGCACCGCCTCCCCGGCTTACCCAGAGGAACCGCCATGTCCAAAGAAGAACTTGTCGAAATGGAAGGCATCGTCAACGAAGTGCTTCCGCAAACCCGTTTCCGCGTCACGCTCGCCAACGGTTTCGAAATCGTCGCCTACGCGTCGGGCAAGATGCGCAAACACCGCATCCGCATTCTGGCGGGCGACAAGGTGACCATCGAGATGTCGCCTTACGATCTGACCAAGGGCCGCATCAACTTCCGCCACAAGGACACGCACGTTCAGGCGCCCCGCCCGTTCGCGCCGCGCAAGCACTGAGAGGGGCCTGATTCAGGCTGCCTCGACCATTCCCACCGCTTCTTCCACGTCCACCGCGACGATGCGCGACACGCCCGGTTCCTGCATGGTGACGCCGGCCAGGTGCTGCGCCATGGCCATGGTGACGCGGTTGTGGGTGATGAAGAGGAACTGCGTCTGGTCGGACATGGCGCGCACCAGATTGCAGTAGCGGTCGGTGTTGGTGTCGTCGAGCGGCGCATCGACCTCGTCGAGCAGGCAGAACGGCGCCGGATTGAGCTTGAACATGGCGAACACCAGGGAGAGCGCCGTGAGCGTTTTTTCTCCGCCCGACAACACATGGATGGACGCATTTTTCTTGCCCGGGGGCTGGGCGAAGACCTGCACGCCGGAATCGAGCAGTTCCTCGCCGGTGAGAATGAGCCTGGCCTGACCGCCGCCGAACAGGCGCGGGAACAGTTCGCCCATGTGCCGATTGACGGTGTCGAAGGTGTCTTTCAGCCGCGCGCGCGATTCCTGGTCGATCTTGTGGATGGCGCTTTCCAGCGTGGTGACCGCTTCCAGCAGGTCGGCGCATTGCGCGGCGAGGTATTCGCTGCGTTCCTGCGCCTGGGTGAGTTCGTCCAGCGCGGCGAGGTTGACCGCGCCGAGTGCGGCGATCTCGTTCTGCAGGCGGGTGATCGCGGCCTGCAGCTGCGCCGGTTTGGGACTGTCGGCCAGGCCGGATTCAAGGCTGGTTTCGTCGGCGGCGGCTTCGCGCAGTTGCAGTTCGAACTGCGCCTCGATGAGCATGGCTTCCTGGTCCTTGAGCTTCAATTGCTCGATGCTGCGGCGCAGCGGATCAAGACCCTGTTCACAGGCCAGCCGCGCCTCGTCGTGGTCGCGCAGTTCGGCGGTGCGTCCTTCGAGCGCGTCGCGCGCCGCCGCCAGCGCGGCCTCGGTTTCGGCGTGCTTGGCGAGCGCGGCTTGCAGTTCGGCGTCGAGCGCGTCGGCCGGCAGCATGGCCAGTTCTTCGCGCGCCTGTTGCAGACGGGCCTCGTCCTCGGTGATTTCCTGGTCGACCCGCGCCAGCGCGGCGGCAAGCTCGCGAATCTTGTTGACGCAGGTGGTGAGCGCGAACCCCGCTTCCTGATGACGACGCTCCATGGCGCGCTGCAGTTCCCGCGCCTCGAACACGGCACGGTCAGCCTGGTCGCGCAGCTGGCGTGCGGCGTAGAGCGACTCGCGGGCGGCTTCATCCTGTTCGCGGTAGGCGCGCAGCCGGTTTTCCAGCAATTCGGCATTGATCGATTCGCTGGCCAGTTGCTGCGCCATCTCTTCGAGTTCGGCGGCAATCTGGCCGCTGCGGCTTTGTACGCGTTCCACCGCCTGTTGCAATCGCAGCAGTTCCATCTGCGCGGTGTGATGGCGGGCCTGCATTTGCGCGGTCTGCGCGCGCAGTGTCTGAATTGCGCGCTGGCGTTCGACATGGGCAGACTGCGCGGCGGCGTGCGCAGCCTCGAACCGGGCGACGTCTTCACGCAGGCGGGCGATATCGTCGGTGAGCCGTTCCATTTCGCGGCCGCGTGCCAGGATGCCTTCAACCGCCGTATGCGGGCCATGGAAAGTCACGCTGTGCGGGGTGAATACGTGGCCCTGTGGCGTGACCACGCATTCTCCGGGCACCAGCTGGGGCGTTTTTGCACGGGCGGCGGCGCCGTCTTCGGCCCAGTACACACCCGCCAGCCAGTCGGACAGCGCGGCGCGGGCGGTCAGGTCATCGCTGTCGATCTTGCTCGCCAGCCAGGTATCGGGCGGCGGGGCGGCGGCGGCACCCTGCGCGTGCCACAGCGTCAGCCGGGCAGGCGGCGCATCACTGAACCCGTGCGCTTCGGCATCGGCGGAGACCGCCTGCAGCCGCTCGCGCAGCACCGCTTCGACGGCCGCTTCCCAGCCCGGCGCCACGTCGATCTTTTCCCAAAGGCGAGCGGCATGCTCCAGCCCGCGCCGGGAGAGCCAGCTCGCCAGTTTCTCGTCGGCCTTGAGCGAGGCCTGGAGTTTTACCAGCGCCGCCAGCTCGGCCTCGGCCTGGTGCAGCGCCTTGCGCGCGGTTTCGAGATCGCGCTGGTGCTGGCTGCGCATGGCGTCCAGTTCGGGCAGCTCGGCCTCGGCGGCTTTCAGGGTATCCTGGGCAATGGCGAGCGTCTGCGCGAATTCTTCCGCCTCCATCTGCTTGTGCGACAGGCCGGCCGCATCCGGACGGGGCAGATGTGCCTGTTCCTGCAGCAGACGGGCACGGCGGGTTTCGAATTGCTCGATCTGGCGACGGGTATGGCCAAGACTGTTCTCGTCCACCTGGCGCGCGCGTTCGAGTTCGGAGACACGACGCTGGGCCTCACCCACCGCCTGCTGCGCCGTGCGCAATAGCTGTTCCTTTTCGGGCAGCGTGGTGTCGGCGGCCTCGCGCGCGGCGGATTCCGCTTCGGCCAGCGCCTGTTCCAGCGCCGGCTGCCGCGCCTGCGCGTCGGCCAGTTGCGCGGCGGTGTCGGCCCGGCGCG
>JAIWOL010000164.1 GCA_020216925.1 Thiobacillus sp.
GCCGGCAACCGCCAGGGCGATCAGGGATTTTTTCATTGCTTTCTCCTATGAAAATAAAACGAACCGGAATTGGTTTCGAGCTCGCAGAGCTGACCACCGGGTTTGTGGCCCGGGGACGAGGTCGATTATCCGTGCCGGGGATGAGCGGGCAAGCAAAAGGGCCGGATTTTGTGTGGCATAAACCCCAAAAGTGTTGTTTTGATGCACGAGCGCAACAGTCTCAGTGGCACACGGCTGAAGGTTCTATGCAAGCAATGGCGCGAACAGGGTTTTGCTGAAATCGCGAGGGGGGCGGGTCACGAGACAATCGGCCTCAAATCTCGATAATGGTATCGCTGTAGCGCGCCACTATCGGATCGTGCGTCATCAGGCGCATCGGTTCGGCCAGGGCCTGTGCGACGAGGATGCGGTCGAACGGATCGGCGTGGTGCGCCGGCAGGTCCTCGATGCCCGCCGCATGTTCGGGCTCGATGGGCAGAAAACGATAGCCGGATTCGCGAAAGTAGCGCAGCGCGTCCTGGCCGGACACGGGCATGTCGCCGCGGCCCAGGCTGTGCTTGATGGCGATTTCCCAGACGGTCGCGGCGCTGATCCAGAGCGATGATTTCGGCGATTCGATCAGCTGGCGCGCCCGCTTGTTCAGCCGGGGGCTGTCCGTGATGGCCCACAGGGCGACGTGGGTGTCGAGCAGGATGTTCAAGCGTGCCGCCCCAGGAACAGGCGGGCGACCTCGTCGTTGTGGGCGTCGATGCTGTCCGGCACCTCGAATTTGCCCTTGGCCACGCCAATGCGCTTGCCGGGCGGCGCGGCGTCGAGGGGCACGAGCCGGGCGGCCGGCCGGCCATTGCGGGCAATGATGATCTCGCTCGCCTCGCCCTGCTCGATGGCTTCCACCAGGCGGGACAGCGAGGACTTGGCTTGCAGCATGTTGACGGACGGCATGGGGGCGCTCCTTACCTGAACCGATAGTTAGTCTAGTCTGGCCAGGGTAGAGCGTCAAACCCGGAATGGGCGTTTGCCGTCGCGCCGCGAAACCAGGCAGATGCGTCCAGTTTCACCCCACGGCAGCCGGGGCAAATGAGGCACGCTTCAGGCAAAAATTGCCGGAAGCCCGGATGGGCTCATGACAGCGACGAGACTGTGTTTGAGATCGCGCGGATTGCAGGTAACGAGGGCGTCCACCCGGCATTGGGCCCCGCATTCAGAATGGGTCGATGACCTCGACGCCGGTCGGCGCGAAGTGCCGCACGTTGCGCGTGGCCACCTTAAGGCCATGCGTCAACGCGGTCGCCGCAATCAGGAGATCGGCGCCATCGTGTCCGAGCCGCGCGGAGAGTACCCCCCATCGCCGCGCCACGGCCGGCGTGACGGACAGGATCCTGTCGCCATAGGCGTGCAGCAGACGCTCCTGCCAGCGGGTGAGGGCGTCAGCAAACGCAGGCTCGGTTTCGCGCTTTTTTTCGATGCCGCGCTCGATCTCGCCGACGCTCACCACACTCAGGAACAGTTCGTCATCCCGAACCCCTGCGAGCCAGTCGAGCAAGCCCGGTGCCGGCCGGTGTTTGCGCAATTCCGACAGGACGACGGTGTCGAGCAAAATCACGACAGGTCCACGTCACGCAAGGCCACGGGGATGCGCTCGACCGGCGTGTCGTCCTTCGGCATCGCCAGCAGATGGGCGACGAAACCCGGAGCGCCGGCACGCGCATGCTGACGCAAGGCCTCGAACGCCTGCTCCGACAGCACGACGACGGCCTTGCGGCCGCGCCGGGTAATGTGCTGGGGTTCGCCACGCAAGGCCGCCTCGACGACCTGGCTGAACTGGGTTTTGGCGTCTTGCAGGCGCCATTCGCTTGCCGACATGGGTTTCTTCTGCTGGTCAGGTTATCTGGTCTGATTCTGGTCGGCGGGACGGGGGTTGTCAAATGGCGGACCGCCTACCGGGGGACGCATCCACGATCGGCGGTCGTGGCGGGGGCGCCGCGCCTGCATGGCAGGCGGCAGGTCCAGAACCACAAGCTGCGTCGGCAAGGTATTGCCGACCTACGGGTGGCTACGCTCATCGCCGCACTGAATGGTGGCAGTGGCTCGTCGAGTTTGCCTGAACTCGTCGCAATCAAGCCCAGCGCCCCGCCCCCAGCATGCCCAGCGCAACACGGACCGCCGCGTAGGCCGCTTCGGAGAGTTGCCGGCGCCACCAGGGACGGCGCTGCCAGCCGGCGGGGTCGAGTTTTTCGGCGCCGGCGCAGGCGGCGTCGAGGCGGGCACGGAGGTTCTGCGCGAAGGCGGGGTCGTCGACGAGTACGTTGGCTTCGCGCGCGAGCAGGAGGCTGAAGGGGTCGATGTTGCTGGAGCCGACGGTGGCCCAGTGGCCGTCGACGACGGCGACTTTGGCGTGGAGTTCGCCGGCGTGGTATTCGGCGATTTCGACGCCGGCGGCGAGGAGTTCGCGGTAGAGCGCCCGGGCGGCGAGCTGGAAGAAGGGGTGGTCGGTGTGGCCCTGCACCAGCAGGCGCACGCGCACGCCGCGGGCGGCGGCACGCGCGAGCAGTTTGCGGAAGCGGCGGCCGGGCAGGAAGTAGGCGTTGGCGATGAAGATTTCGTGCCGCGCCAGCGCCAGCGCGGCGAGGTAGGCGCGTTCGATGTCGCGGCGGTGCGCTACGTTGTCGCGCACGATGAAGGCGGCGCGGGTGCGGCCGTCGGTGGGCCAGCCCGGTTCGATGCCGGCGTCGCGCAGGGGACGCCTGAACCGGGTGAGCGCAACCAGTCGCCACAATCGGCGCACATTGGCATGGATGCGGGCGAGCAAGGGCCCGCGCACTTCGACGCTGAAATCCAGACGCGGCCAGGGCAAGCGCACGGGTTCGTAATCGTCGATGAGGTTGATGCCGCCGACGAATGCGATGGAGGCATCGATTACCGCGACTTTGCGGTGTAACCGTCGCAAGCTGGCCGGCTTGAAATGCCAGCCTGCGAGCAGGGGACGGTAGACCAGCACGACGGCTCCGGCCTGTTGCAGCCGGCTGCGCCAGCCGGCTGGAAAATCCCGCGCGCCGATGCCGTCGATCAGGAGCCTGACCTGCACGCCGCGGCGGGCAGCGCGCACCAGCGCGGCGTAAACCGCTTCGCCTGAGGCGTCGGCGTTGAAGATGTAGGTTTCGAGATGAATTTCGGCGTGGGCCGCGTCACACGCGGCAATGAGGGCGGGGAAAAACTCGGCCCCGCCCGCGAGCAGGCGTATGTGGTTGCCGGGCACGGGCTCGACGCTGCGAAACACCCGTTTCCAGACACTCCGGCGTGTCATGGCGCGAGCGTGAGCTTGGCGGTGAGGGCGGCGTGGTCGGAGATGCGATGCCAGGCGTTGCCGGTATGCACGCGGGCGGCCTGTACCTGGAAGCCGCGCACATAGATGCGGTCGAGCTGGAACAGGGGGAGGATGGACGGATAGCTGCGCGCAGCTTGCCCGTGATGGGTTTCAAACACTTCGGCCAAGCCCAGTTCTTTTTCGAAGAAACGCCCGGCGCGCACCAGCCAGTCGTTGAAATCCCCCGCGAGGATCAGCGGGGCACCATCCGGCACCAGGGCGCGCACGCGCGCGGCGATCATCTCCAGCTGCCGCTTGCGGCCACGCTCGGTCAGCCCCAGGTGAACGTTGATGCAGTGCACCGGGCCGGCCATGGCCGGCAATTCGATTTCGCAGTGCAGCATGCCGCGGCTCTCGAAGGCGTGGGCCGAGATGTCCTCGTTTTCCCAACTGCGTATCTTGTAGCGCGAGAGGATGGCGTTGCCGTGGTGGCCGGTGTCGTAGACGCAGTTCTTGCCGTAGGCGAAATCGGTGTAGACGTGGCCGGCGAGAAATTCGTGCTGCGGCTTGCCGGGCCAGTGCTGGAAACGGCTGGCGCGCTGGCCGTGGCTGCCCTGCACTTCCTGCAAAAAGACGATGTCGGAGCCGAGCAGCCCCAGGCGGTCGCGCAGTTCGTGTACCGTCAGCCGCCGGTTGAACTGCGACAGGCCTTTGTGGATGTTGTAACTGGCAATGGAAAGCGCACTCATGGCCAGCCGATTATAGGCGTGCTTGAAGCGTGCGGATGGCGGCTGCGTTGGACGGTGAAAAGCAGGCTTCGGCGGCTTCGGCCCAGGGCAGCCACCGCCACGCCGTGTGTTCGCGCGGGGCGAGCGTGGGCGTCAGTGCGCCGGGCAGTCGCAGGCCGAATACATGCTCGGTGTTGTGCGTGACGCCCGGCGCGTAGCGGTGCCGCCAGCGCCCGTAAATTTCGTAGCGGGTTGCGGTATGCCAGTTGGTCAGTGCGAAGCGGGACGCGTCGAAACCGGTTTCCTCCGCCACTTCACGGGTCGCGGTTTGTTCCAGCGTTTCGCCTGCATCCTGCGAGCCGGTCACCGACTGCCAGAAGCCGGGGGCGTCGGCGCGTTCGAGCAACAGCACCTGTCCGTCAGCCGTGTGGATGACGACGAGGACAGAAACCGGGATTTTGTGCGGCGTCACGCGATGCGGGCATGAAGGGGGACGCCTGTGGCCAGGATGGCGATCAGGCGGTCGATGTTGGGGTGCCTGCCGGGGTTGCGGCTGGCGTCCTGCGCGTGCTCGGCGTAGATCGCCAGGCCCTCGGCGGCGGCTTCGCTGTCGATCGCGCCGTATTTTTGCGCCAGGTAGGCGTAGACGCGGAACGACCCTGCGGTGCCGGGGGCATTGGCGATGATGCCGACCTCGGCGCCGGCGGCGTCGAGGAGCACCAGCCTGTCGCCGCTGAACTCGGGCAGGGTTTTGAGAATGTCGGCAAAATTCATGTCGGAACCAGAATCGGCAAAGGGGCGGCCAACAGGGGCGATGCGCGTTCCTGACGGACAGGCATCAGGCCGTTTTGTCGGAAGCGGCAGGATTGCGCAGGCGGATGTGCAGTTCGCGCAACTGTTTTTCGTCGACGACGTTGGGCGCGTTGGTCATCAGACACGACGCGCGCTGGGTTTTGGGGAAGGCGATGACGTCGCGGATCGATTCGGCACCGCTCATGAGCGTGACCAGGCGGTCGAGCCCAAATGCCAGACCGCCGTGCGGCGGCGCGCCGAATTGCAGGGCGTCGAGCAGGAAGCCGAATTTTTCGCGGCGCTCTTCTTCGCCGATCCCGAGGGCGGCGAAAACCTTGTCCTGCACGTCCTGCCTGTGGATGCGCACGGAGCCGCCGCCGACTTCCCAGCCGTTCAACACCATGTCGTAGGCTTTCGACAGGCACGCGCCGGGGTCGGTGGCGAGCCGGTCCTCGTGGCCGTCCTTGGGCGCGGTGAAGGGGTGGTGCAGCGCGACCCAGCGGTTGGCTTCCTCGTCGAATTCGAACATGGGGAAATCGACGACCCACAGCGGCGCCCAGGCGCGACCGTCGAGGTGGCCCTTGTCGTGGCCGATTTTCAGGCGCAGCGCGCCGAGCGCGTCGGTGACGATCCTGCTCTTGTCGGCGCCGAAAAAGATCAGGTCGCCGTTGGTCGCGCCGGTGCGCTCGATCACGGTCTTGAGCGCGGCCTCGGAAAGGTTCTTGACGATGGGCGACTGCAAGCCGGTTTCGTTCAACTGGGTTACGTCGTTGACCTTGATGTAGGCCAGCCCTTTCGCGCCGTAAATCTTGACGAATTCAGTGTAGGCGTCGATTTCGCTGCGGGTGAGCGCGGCGCCGCCAGGCACGCGCAGCGCGGCGACGCGGCCCTTGGGGTCGTTGGCGGGACCGGAAAACACCTTGAACGCCACGTCTTTCATGCAGTCGGCAAGGTCGACGATTTCGAGCGTGACACGCAGATCGGGTTTGTCGGAGCCGTAACGGCTCATCGCTTCGGCGTAGCTCATGCGCGGGAACTGCGCAGGCAGTTCGATGCCCTGCGCTTTCATCATCATGTCGCGGATCATGCCTTCGACAATGCCCATGATGTCCTCTTCTCCCAGGAAGGAGGTTTCGAGGTCGACCTGGGTGAATTCGGGCTGGCGGTCGGCGCGCAGGTCTTCGTCGCGGAAGCACTTGGTGATCTGGAAATAGCGGTCGAAGCCGGCGACCATGAGCAGCTGCTTGAAGAGCTGCGGCGACTGCGGCAGGGCGTAGAACATGCCGTCGTGCACGCGGCTGGGCACGAGGTAATCGCGCGCGCCTTCGGGCGTGGAACGGGTGAGCATCGGTGTTTCGACTTCGAGGAAGCCGTGCGCATCCAGATAATCGCGCATGATTTTCGACACGCGATAGCGCAGCTTCAGATTGCGCTGCATGGGCTCGCGCCGCAGGTCGAGGTAGCGGTATTGCAGGCGGATGTTTTCGGAAAGGTTGTCGTCGTCGATCTGGAACGGCGGCGTGGCCGACGGGTTGAGGATTTCGACTGCCTGGGCGAGCACCTCGATCATGCCGGTGCGCTGGTTGGCGTTTTCGGTGCCGGCGGGACGGGCGCGCACCTTGCCGGTGATTTTCAGCACGAATTCGGCGCGCACGTCTTCGGCAGTCCTGAAGGCGTCCGGCGTATCCGGGTCGATCACGACCTGCACCAGCCCTTCGCGGTCGCGCAGGTCGATGAAGATGACGCCGCCGTGGTCGCGGCGGCGGTGGTTCCAGCCGCAGAGTTCGACGGTGTTGCCGATGTCGGCGGCCGTGACCTGGCCGCAATAATGAGTACGCATGAAGGTTTCCTGGTTATTGGATGCTGCGTGGCGCGTCAGTAACGACTCCCATCGAAACGATGGTTTTCAGCGCCCGGTCGACCGACATGTCGAGCTCGACCGTTTCGCTCTTTTTCACGAAAAAATAAAATCCGTTGACCGGGCTGGGCGTGGTGGGAATGAATACCGCCACATGCTCCTCGGGGAGCTTCGCCAGCACTTCGGCAGGCGCATTGGTCAGAAACGCCAGCGCCCAGGCCTGCGGATGGGGATACCGGACCAGCAGCACCTTGCGGAACGCCAGCCCCTTGCCCGACAGCAAGGTGTCCGATACCTGCTTGACGCTGCCATAAATGGATTTCACCACCGGGATGCGTTCGAAAAAGGATTCGACCCCATCGATGAGTTTCTGGCCAAAGTAATTGGCAGCGATCACCCCGGTCACAAAAATCACCAGCGCGGTGAGAATGACCCCCAAGCCCGGAATGCGCACGCCCATCCAGGCTGCCGGCTGCCATTGCGCCGGGAGCAGCGTAAGGCTCTGGTCGAGCGTGCCGATCAAAAGATTCAGCACCCACAGGGTGATCCCCAGCGGCACCCAGATCAACAGGCCGGTGACGAAATGGCGCTTCATGCAGGGTTTGGGCAAAAACAAAGAAGCGGACGGCTCGCACCGCCCGCTTCCGGCTCAGGTTCGGGTCAGTTACAGGCAGGGCATGCGCCCGTCCCGCAGGCCGGGGACGGCGGTTCGGCCTTGGTTTCGGCAGGCTTGCCGCCACCTTTGAAATCGGTGGCATACCAGCCGGTGCCCTTGAGGGCAAAGCCGGCAGCGGAAAGCTGCTTGGCATACGCGGCCTGGCCGCACGACGGGCAGACCGTCAGCGGGGCATCCGAGACTTTTTGCATTTCATCTGCGGCATGGCCGCATGCACTGCATTTGTAGGCATAAATCGGCATGAAAATTCTCCGACAATCAAGAAGTTGCCGCATTATACCCGGGCCGGGCGGGCGACCCCAAGCCCCGTTTACCAGGCAAAACTCACGCTGCCGTAGACGCGGCGGCTGAAGACGTTGGTGTCGCGAAATTCAGCATAGTCTTCACCCAGATTCTGGCCGATCAGCGCAACTTCGACTTCTCGCCCCTGCCACGTCCAGCGGCGCGCCAGACGGGCGTCGATGCGGGTGTGGTTCTGCACCAGATCGCCCTCGGACAGCCATTTGGTATCGTCGTGGTGCCAGGCGCCCACGCTTGCCTCCCAGCCCCCTGCGAAGCGGTAGCGTGTCAGGATACCCCAGCTGTTGCGCGGGGCGGAGAGCGGAATATCCTTGTTGAAGTTGTTGACCCGCGTGTCGGCATGCAGATGGGCACGCGCGTAGTGGGCGCTGATATCCCATTGCCGCGTAGGCCGCCAGCGCAACTGGATTTCTCCCCCGCGGGCATCGACGGTGCCGATGTTTTCATAGCGAAACTCGTTGGGACGCAGCGCGCCGTCGGGCACGTAGTCGCCTTTTTTCTGCCCGATGAAATCGACGATGCGATCACGGTAGAGCCGGACATCCCACTCGATACGCGCATCGTTCCAGCGCCCCAGATAGGCCAGTTCGTGCGACCGGATCCGTTCGGGCCTGAGCCCGTTGGACGGTATGGTGACAACATCGAGTATCGACCCATCTGCCAGGCGGTATACCTGGTTACCTTCTTCCTCAAAAAACGTAGGCGAACGATATGCCTGCGATACGCCCAGCCGAACGACGTGCCCCGGGGTCAGGGTATAGCTGATGGCAGCGCGGGGCGAGATATCCGTGCCGGTAAAATAATGATGTTCGAACATCGCCCCGCCCTGAACCAGCACGCGCGGATGGGCCTCCCACTCGACATGACCGAACATTCGTCCCAGGGTGCCGTCAAGGCTGCGCGTGTAACTGTCAGGGGCTTTGACCGTTTCGTGCCTGATCTCTCCGCCCCACACGCCGCGCAGATCGGGCCGCCAGGTTTCGTTGACCTGCAGTTCAAGATTGGTGCGTGTCTGCTGGAGGAACTGATCGACCACGACTGTGCCCACCCCCGGAAAGACGGCGTTTGCATCGGCATCGAACACGTTGCGGGTGTGATATGCCTGTAGCCGCCATTCCCGCTGCGGTGACTGAACATGGTGATAATTCAGATGCAGATACTGCGCGCGCGAGTCCTGCTTGTTCGGGTCTAGCACGTCGGTGGCGTCGTTTGTGTCCCGTCCGGCGTCCCAGTCACCACGCGAAAGCCCGAACTGGATGCTCATATCCGATGCGGAAGCGATCTGCCAGTCAAACCGGCCGTTTGCGAAAACTGTTTTCGTCGCCTCGAAATACACTCCGTTATCTCCGCTGCCAGGCAGGCGGCCGGCGATATCCCGCTCGAAGCGATCCCGCTCCTGGCCAGAAACGGTAAAACGGTAGCGCAAGTTCGCGTCTCCGCCGCCGTGACGCAGCAACAGGCCGCGCATTCGCTGTTCGCCCGCCTGGGCCGACAGCAGTGTGCCGGGCACCTGGGCGGCGGCTTGGGTGATGATGTTGATGACGGCAGTAAAGGCATTCGCACCATGGATCGCGGCGTTGGGGCCGCGAATCACTTCGATGCGTTCAATATCTTCAATCGCCAGCGGCAGGTCGCTCCAGTACACCGCGCCGTAGTGCGGGCTGTAGATGGAGCGGCCGTCGACCAGGACCTGCAAGCGCCGCGAGTAGGCATCGCCAAGGCCGTGATACCCCGCCGCCCAGGTGTTGTCGCGGGTATAAGCCACGGAAAACCCCGGCACCAACCGCAGTAAATCGGGAATATCGCGAAATCCGGAAGCCCGGATCATGTCCCGGTCGATGACCGTGACCGCAGCAGGCGCTTCGTTGACGGGCTGGGTCAAACGCGAAACCGACAGCACGACAGGCAGATCGTCGAGGAAATCAGCCTCGGTCACTTCGGCTGCAAGCGCATTGCAGGCGCAAGCGCTTGCCAGCAAGACCGGCAGGGCGCGCAACATGGCTCTGGGGGGATTCAGGCTGAAATTCAACGCTTGTGATGGGCGCAGGCGCCGCTTTATGGAGGGTGCCCCGGTTAACGGCCAAGACAAATCGACACTTCAGTCCTAGAACGGAATGTCGTCGTCCATGTCGTCGAAGCCACCGCTGGCGGGCCGCTGCTGTGGCGCGCCACGCGCCCCGCCCGCAGGCTGCGCAGCGGCGCGGGACGGAGGCGGAGCCTGGTTGTAGCCGTCGTCCATGTCGGCCATGCCGCCGCCGCTGCGGCCGCCCAGCATCTGCATGCGATCGCCGCGGATTTCGTAGGCAGTGCGCTCGACGCCGTTTTTGTCGGTGTACTTGCGC